>JASFSD010000052.1:0-10300 GCA_050114575.1 Gammaproteobacteria bacterium
GGTCGACGCGCGGGGTCGCTTCCATTTGCCTCAGCAATGCATCCATCTCCTCTGGAGTCAGACGACGATTCGCCCGCACGGCCGAGTGACAGGCCATTTCCGCCAGCAGCGCGTCGGCGACGGCATCGACCCGCGCACTCGCTCCCTCGTCGGCGAGGTCGGCAATGACGTCTCGCGCCAGCGGCTCGATCGGCACGTCCGCGAGGAGCCTGGGGACAGCGGTGATGCGAACGGCGCCGATCCCTCGTCGCGACATATCGAAACCCAGTGTGCTCAGCTGCGATTGACTCGCCTCGACGGCATCGGCCTCGGACTCGGCAACGGCCAGGTCCACCGGCACGAGCAGGGACTGCGCCTGCAAACGGTCCGCACGGAATTCGGCCTTCATCGCCTCATACGTGATGCGTTCGTGGGCAGCGTGCATGTCGACGACGATCATCCCATCGTCGACCTCGGCGAGCACATATATGCCCGCAAGCTGCGCCAGCGCGACACCGAAGTCCTTCGGCCTGTCATGCGCCGGATCCGCCGCTTCAGCAACGACCACAGGCTGTGGCGATCGAGGCCGCGCATGCAGTCTCTGGTAGAGCGGCAAGCTCGATCGGTCCCAGGCATCTGATTGGGGCACTCCAGCCGCGCCGCCTTGTGGCGTAATCCGACCGGAATCAGTCGGCGCCGGACGCGCCTCTTCTCCGGACGATTCAGGATGCGCCAGCACCGATTCGATCGTCCGAAAAACGAAGTCATGGACTGTCCGCCCGTCGCGAAACCGAATTTCGAGCTTCGCCGGATGGGCGTTGACGTCGACCTGATGTGGATCGAGCTCGAGAAAAAGCACGCAGGCCGGGTGCCGCGATTGATAGAGCACATCGCGATACGCATGCCGAACCGCATGGCGCAACAGCTTGTCGCGCACGAAACGGCCGTTGACGAACAGGTACTGCAGGTCAGGCTGCGCCCGTGAGAAAGTCGGCTGTGCAACCCAGCCTTCGAGCCGCATGCCTTCGAGTTCACGCTCGAACCAGATGGCGTGTTTCAGAAACTCGTCACCACAAAGTGCCGCTATTCGCGACTCGCGCTCGGCGCGCCCCTCCGCGGAAGGCAGGGCGAACTGCCCGCGCTGATTGTGCCTGAGGCTGAAGGCGACGTCCGGCCGCGCCAGGGCAAGGTTCTTTACGACGGCGTCGAGATGACCGAACTCCGTCCGCTCGGTGCGCAGGAACTTGCGCCGCGCCGGCGTGTTGAAGAAGAGATCCCTGACTTCGACCGAAGTGCCGATCGGATGCGCAGCCGGCTTCGGCGCATCGCTGCGTCCGCCATCGCAGGTCAGGCTCCAGGCCTCCTGCTCGGCGTCGACGCGCGAGGTCAGTTTCAACCTCGCAACCGAACCGATGCTCGGCAGCGCTTCGCCGCGGAATCCGAGCGTGGTCAGCGACTCGAGGTCCTCGAGGCTCGAAATTTTGCTCGTGGCATGCCGGGATACAGCAAGCGGAAGCTCGTCTCGGCCGATGCCGCTGCCGTTATCGGTGACCCGAATGAGGCGCGTTCCACCGGACTCGATCTCGAGATCGATCCGCGTCGCGCCGGCATCGAGAGCATTCTCGACGAGCTCCTTGATGACGGCTGCCGGACGCTCGACAACCTCGCCGGCCGCAATCTGGTCGATTAGCTCCGAAGGGAGAATTTGAATACCCACGCCAGCATTGTATAGAAAAAGGGGTCAGAGCCCTTTGTCGAAAAAAGGGTCAGAGCCCTTTCGTAGAAAGGGCTCTGACCCTTCATGCGCAAGCGCAGTCTGACCCGGGATTACCCTGTCGTCGGGATGGTCAGGACCTGACCAATGCGGATGACGTCACCATTGATGCGATTCGTGCGCCTGAGCTCGCGCAGACTGATGCGGTAGCGCTCGGCTATCTCCGACAGGGTTTCGCCGCTGGCGATGACATGACGAACGGGACCCATGTGCCGCGCGGGCGGATTGAGCGCGATATAAGTATCCGGCGGCGGATTGGTTCGGTAGTAATCGAGCAGCCCGGCATAGAGGGCTTCTGCCATGAGCGCCCTGAAAGCCGGATCGCGCAATCTAGATTCATCCTGGGGATTGGTCACGAACGCCGTCTCGATCAGGAGTGACGGAATATCCGGCGCCGTCAGAACCTCGTAGCTGCCTTCCTGCACGGCATCCCTGAGCAACGGCGTCACGCGCGACAACTGCTCGATCATGTAGTCACCGGCGATGATGCTGTTGCTCATCGAGGCGTTCTGCGACAGGTCGAGCAGAACACGAGCAACCGTCGCGTCCTGGTCGGCGATCCTGACTCCGCCGACGAGATCGGGCACGCTCTGCAGATTGGCGAGCCGCTGCCGCTGCTCGGCCGCCGCGCGACGCGGCTTGATCGAATAGACCGTTGCGCCGCGGACCCGCGAGTTCTCGCTGGCATCGGCGTGAATTGAGATGAAGAAGTCTGCCTGCGCCGCCCGAGCGATTTCGACGCGGTCTTCGGGCGAGACATAGGTGTCGTCGCGGCGGATCAGCACGGGTCGCATTCCGGGTGCCGCAGAGACGAGCGCAGCAAGGCGCCGAGCGATGTCGAGCACGGCATCCTTCTCGACCAAGCCGCTGTCGCCCGTGGCGCCCGGGTCGTGCCCGCCATGACCTGCATCGATGACGATGACGACGTCACGGTCTGAATTCGTGTTCGCAGTGATCCGGGCCGCACCCCGTGCGCCCGGATCGCTGAGATCGATTACCAGCCGATGGCCGGAAGTGCCATCGGGCTGCAGCAGGAAACTTTTCGAATCGGCCGGTGCCGACAGATCGAGCACCACGCGGAGCACACCGCCGGGCCTTGCGCCGGTGCGAACCGACCGGACTCGCCCTTTGGCTGCAGGAACCTTGAGTGCCGAGCTGGCTGCCACGTCCGGCAGGTCGATCACGACACGGTTCGGATCACTGAGCTCGAACAGGCGGTGGCTGGCGGCATCGTCGAGATCGAGGACGACGCGCGTTGCGTCGGGTCCCGTTGCGAGGCGAATGCCTGTTAATTCACTGGCAAACAGCGCCCCTGACACCATAGTCAATGCGACTAACGAGAAAAGGCTTCTAACACCCTGAAACCGCACGAACATCCGCCCCCGATAACGGAAGCGTTATGTTTACAGGATCATCGACGAATTTCAATAATTTTCGATCTAAAAGAGGATATTAGGTCGTCTATTTAATGTCGTGCCCGAGCCATGCTGAGAGCGCCGCCTGTCCGGACGCTGTCAGCGCCGCCGGCGTCAGCTGTCGCCGCTCATCCGCCAGGATCTCGAACTCGAGCTCGAGATCCAGCGTTTCGGCGAAGTGCCCGCCGCGACCCGGCCATTCGGCCAGAAGCCAGACCCGAGGGAGACGCAGCCAGTCGCGAATGCCGAGAAACTCGAGCTCGCCGGCATCCGCCAACCGGTACAGATCCAGATGCACGACGGTGAGCTCGCCAATCTCGTAGTGCTCGAGCAGTGTGAACGTTGGCGAAGGCACCCGGGCCGTGTAGCCGAGCCCACGCAGCATGGCCCGCACCCAGGTCGTCTTGCCGGCACCGAGGCCGCCTTCGAGCCCCACGACCAATGGCGAGGCCTGGCACTCACGCCAACGCATTGCAGCCTCACCGGCGGCCTCGCAGAGCGCCGCCTCCGATTCGAAAACGATGCTCAATCCGGGTTGACCCGCCGCCTGATATGGGGGAACAGATCGGAAGCCACGAGGCCGCGCTCGCCGTGGGCTGCCGCGTCGTCACCTGCCAGCGCATGCACCAGGACGGCGACCTCGACGGTGAATTTCGAGAAGCCGAACTGTGCGATCAACCCACCGATGACACCGGCAAGCACGTCACCCGTTCCGCCGGTCGCCATGCCGGGATTGCCGAAATCGCAAACAGCCAGGGAAACTCTTTCATCGTCAGCGGCTTGCGCGACCAGGCTGCACGCACCTTTGAGTACGGCGACGGCGCCGAACCGGCTGGCCAGCGCAGTCGCAGCCGAGTCCCTGCTTCGCTGCACATCGGCGGTTGTCGAATCGAGCAATCGGGCCGCCTCGGCCGGATGCGGCGTCAGCACCCACTGCTCACGCCGTTGCGGATGTTCCGCCAGGCAGTTGAGACCATCGGCATCGACCACGAGCGGCTTGTCCGTCGCCAGCATGGCTTCGACGAGCCGCGTACCCCAGGGACCGCGGCCGATCCCGGGCCCGACGACGATGACATCCGCCCGCTCGGCGAGCTCGGTCAGCTCGGCCGGTTGCTCGATGCCCCGACACATGATCTCGGGCCGTCCCGCCATGACGGAATCGACGCTCGACGGAGCGACGGCCGCATAGACCAACCCGGCCCCTGATCGCAGCGCCGCCTCGGCCGCGAGCCTCGCTGCCCCCGGCATTCCCGGGCTGCCCCCGACCACTAATACCCTTCCATTCAGACCCTTATGGGCGGCTCGCGATCTTGGCTTGAGAAGGCGCGCGCAATCCATTGAATCAATGCGATTCAGACGACAGCTCGCGTTGGCATAGGCAGCCGGCGGCAACGCCAGACTGGAAAAGCCGAGCCGCCCGCGGCAGGCCGGTCCCTGCCCGAGGTAGAGCCCTGTCTTGAGTCCGACGAACGTCATCGTGGCCGCAGCCGCGACGGCCACGCCCCGAATCTCACCGCTATCGCTGTCGAGGCCGGTCGGAATATCGAGCGAGAGCACCGGCGTGACGCTGCCGTTGAGCTCTGCGACGGCGTCGGCAAAGACACCGCCGACGTCACGCGTGAGCCCCGTGCCCAGAAGGGCATCGATGAGGACATCGGCTTCGAGCCGCTCGACTTCGTCACCGAATCGTGACACCGACACGCCGGCCTCGCGCGCCATTGCCGCTGCCTGGGCGGCATCGCCCTCGAGCGCTGCCGGATCGACCACCGCCAGGATCTGAACCTGCATGCCGGCAGCCGATGCCAGCGCTGCGACGACGTAGCCGTCGCCGGCGTTGTTGCCGGCACCGCAGTAGACCCGGATCGAGCGTGCCTGTGGCCAGATTGCCTCGAGGTACTCAAGCGACGCGCCACCGGCCCGTCGCATGAGATCGAAGCCTGCGATGCCGAGGTCGCCGATAGCGTGCCGGTCTACGCCACGCACGGATTGGGTGGAATAGATTTCTCGCGGCCACGCTGACTGATCATCGAACATCGTCGCGATTATACTGGGCGCGGCCCAGGCGGAATCGACGACGATGACGCGCGACAACGCAGCACGCGACGAGCTGGCGCGAGCAATCAAAAGCAAAGCAATCGATCTCGGCTTTCAGAAGCTCGGCATCTGCGACACCGATCTCGAGGGGGACCGCGCCTACCTCGAGCGCTGGCTCGAGCTCGGCCGCCACGGCGAAATGGCGTACATGGCGAGGCACGGCAGGAAACGCACGACGCCCGAAGACCTCGTTCCAGGGACAGTCCGCGTGCTCGTCGCCAGAATGGACTATCTGCCCGAGCCGGGCAGCGCCGCTGAGCATGCCCTGACGCAGCGCGAGCGAGGATACATCGCGCGCTACGCGCTCGGCCGCGACTACCACAAGCTCATGCGCAAACGACTCAAGCGCCTGGCCGAATGGCTCACAACCGAGATCAGCGCAACCGAGTATCGCGTGTTCGTGGACAGCGCGCCGGTCATGGAACGCGCACTCGCGCGCAAGGCCGGTCTCGGCTGGATCGGCAAGCACACCAACCTGCTGGACCGGGACGCAGGGTCCTGGTTTCTGCTCGGCGAGATCTACACCAACCTGCCGCTACCGTGCGACGAGCCAGTGACGGAACATTGCGGCAGCTGCCGCGCCTGCATCGACGTCTGCCCGACCCGCGCCATCGTAGGGGCAAAGGAGCTCGATGCGCGCCGCTGCATTTCGTATCTCACGATCGAGCTCAAGGGGCCGATTCCCTTGGAATTCAGACGCTCGATCGGCAACCGCATCTTCGGCTGCGACGACTGCCAGCTCGTCTGCCCCTGGAACCGTTATGCGAGGCTGACTGCTGAAGACGACTTCAAACCCCGGCACGGCCTCGACAGCGCGAAACTCTGCGATCTCTTCGCCTGGAGCGAGAGCGAATGGGCTGACAGGACGGCAGGCAGTGCCCTGCGCCGCCCGGGCTTCGAGGGTTGGCGGCGCAACCTCGCTGTAGCGCTCGGCAACGCGCCGGGCAGTCCCGAGGTCATCCGGGCGCTCGAGGCAGGACGCAACGACGCATCTGCTTTGGTCC
The DNA here is from genome assembly GCA_050114575.1 of Gammaproteobacteria bacterium. Lineage (GTDB taxonomy): Bacteria > Pseudomonadota > Gammaproteobacteria > Steroidobacterales > Rariloculaceae > DATCZB01. The sequence continues at coordinate 6,267 of JASFSD010000052.1, forward strand.
GCGAGCATGTCGCCTGGGCGCTGGCCGAGCACGCCGCCCGCGGTGGCGGCAATGACCCCGACGGTCGGTCAGATGTGGACGATCAGGTTGTCGATCAGCCGGGCCCGGCCGAGCCACGCAGCCGCGAGCACGATTAGCTCTTCGGGCGCCTGGCTGCCGTTCGGCTTGCCCAGATCGCTCGCGCGCCTGACCTCGACATACTCGGGCTTGAATCCCGAGCTTTCCAGATGTGCGATGGCCGAATTCTGGAGTGCTTGATAGTCGCGATCGCCGTCAGCGAGCCGGGCGCCGACCTGCTCGAGTGTCGAATGCAGAATCGGAGCCTGCCTGCGCTCATCGGCCGTCAGGTAGTGATTGCGCGAGCTGATCGCCAGACCGTCCCGATCGCGCTGCGTATCGCCCGCCAGCACCGCGACTGGCAGCCTGAGATCGGCAATCATCCGCTCGATGATCAAGAGCTGCTGGTAGTCCTTCTGGCCGAGGACGAGCAGGTCCGGCCCGACGATGTTGAGCAAGCGCAACACGACGCCCGCGACGCCATTGAAGTGCCCCGGACGCGCGGCGCCGCAAAGTTCCTGCCCGAGCGGAGGCACATCCAGCTGAAATGCCGCTTCGGTCCCGAAAGGGTAGATCTCGGCCACATCCGGCACGAACAGGGCATCGGCCTTGCCGCTCTGCTCAATGAGGCGGCGGTCTTCTTCGAGCGTACGCGGATAGGCGGCAAAATCTTCGCCGACACCGAACTGTGTTGGATTGACGAATATCGTCACGATCACGCGATCGGCGCGCGCTGACGCGAGCTCGACCAGCGAGAGGTGGCCTGCATGCAGGTTGCCCATGGTCGGCACGAGCGCAATCGTCTCGCCAGCCCTGCGCCAGGCGGCAACGATTTGTCTGACTTGACTGGCCGTGCGCTTGGGATCCACTCGAGACACCGCGCTTCCCCTCCCCTGCCTGTGCCCGAACCCGTCGGGCGCAGTGCCGGGATTGTATCAAGAGAAGCAATGCTCCTTTGCCGGATAGCTCTGATCCTTCACGGCCTTCACGTAGGCCTTGAGGCCATCGAGAACTGACGGCTGTCCATTGAGGAAATTCCTGACGAACCGGGGCATCTTGCCCTGAGTGATACCGAGAACGTCATACAGCACGAGGATCTGGCCATCGACGTCGGGGCCCGCTCCGATCCCGATGACCGGGGCCGTGACTGATCCGGATATGTTCTTGCCGACCTCGTTGGGCACGCATTCGAGCAGAATGAGATCGGCCCCGGCGGCTTCGAGGGCCCTGGCGTCCTCGAGCATCTGCGTCGCCACCTCGGCCTGCCGGCCCTGGACCCGAAATCCTCCGATCTTGTGGACGGATTGCGGCTTGAGGCCGAGATGAGCGCAAACGGGTATGTCGTGCCGCGCCAGATACTCGACGACGGCCTGCTGGCCCTTTCCGCCCTCGAGCTTGACCATCATCGCGCCCCCCTCCTGCATCAGCCTGACGGCATTCTCGAGCGCCTGCTCCGGGCTCGTGTAGCTCATGAACGGCATGTCGGCGATCAGGAACGCGTGCATCAGCCCTCTGGCCACGCTGCGCGTGTGGTAAATGACGTCGTCGACTGTTACCGGTACGGTCGTGTCGTGGCCCTGAATCACCATGCCCAGCGAGTCGCCGACCAGAACGACGTCGACGCCTGACATATCGACGAGCTGACCGAAGCTTGCGTCGTATGCCGTGAGGCAGGCAATCGGCTCGCCGGCTTCCTTCATCTCCCGCAGTGTCGAGATATTGACCGGCGGAGACTCCATTTCGCGGTGCTGTAACTGCTTGTACATCCCGAACCTCCTCGCCTAGGCGATTGCCCCGGCAGTGGGATTGAAAAAGTGCCGCCCCCGCTTGACTCGACCTATCGTGCGCAAGAGCTCCTCGTAGTCCGATTCCCTCTGGATCGGATCGATCGCCTCGGCATTGACGATCAGCAGCGGCGATCTGTCGAAGTCATAGAAGAACCGAGCATAGGCCTCGCCCAGTGACTCGAGATAGGTCTCATCGATCAGCTGTTCGTAAGCGAGCCCGCGTGACGCCACACGTTTCATCAGCACCGGCGCCGGCGCCTGCAGGTAAATGACGAGATCCGGCCTCGGCGGATCGAGCTCGAGCGTTTGCGCCACCTGATTGTAGAGCTCGAGCTCGTTGGCATTCAGATTGAGCTCGGCGAACAGCCGGTCCTTGTCGAGCAGGTAGTCGGCCACCTTCGCCCCGGCGAACATGTCGTGGTGTCGGAACTGCTCCATCTGGCGCGCCCGCTGCAACAGAAAGTACAGCTGCGTCGGCAGGGCGGCCTGCCGACGATTGCGGTAGAACTGCTGCAGGAACGGATTCTCGTCCGCTTCCTCGAGCAGGAGCTCCGAGTTCAGCGTGGCAGCCAGCCGCCTCGCGAGACTGGTCTTGCCGACGCCGATCGGGCCTTCGACTACGATGTAGCGAAGTGAAGAAAAATCAAGGGATTGAGAACTATCGTTCACGAAGATTCTATTCTGGTGCTCGGTCCTGGCGCGGCCGACGCCGCGGCCGTCTGCGCCGGCGTCGGCTCCCGCCCACGTCGAAAGCCTCGTTTCGGGCATCCGGCTCGGCTTCCTGCGCCTCGCCCCACCAGGCAGCGATATCGCGGTCGACTTCTCCGCACTCGCTGCGCAGCACGAAAAAATCATACGCCGCGCGGAACCGTTTGTGATCCAGCAGACGCGCCGCGCGCACACCCTTGCGATTCAAGAACCGGCGCTGCAGAACCAGAACTTCCTTCATCGGCACACTGAACCGCTTCGGCAGTGAAGTTCGCGCAATCTGCTCGCCCAGAACTCGATGTATTGCTTCCTGCATGGCCTCGAACGGTCGCATGCCCTGGTCGCTGGCCAGACGATCGGCAAGCCGCCTGACCCCCGGCCAGAGAAACACGGCATACAGGAACATCGGCGTAACCGACTTGCCCTCGCCAATCCGTTGATCCGTATTGGCGAGCCCTTTCCTTATGAACTCGGCCACGTCGTCGCCCTGCTCACCGCGGAGCAGCGCTGCTGCCGACGGAAACAGGTACTGGAGGAGGTCCAATTCAACGAGCTGCTCGAAACTGGCGACGGCCTGGCCCGACAGAAAGAGCTTCAGCGTCTCGTCGAACAGGCGGGCCGCAGGCACATCGGCAAGCAGTGGGCCGAGATCGCGTATTGGGGCTGCCGTATCCGGGGCAATCGAAAACTCGAGCTTGGCGGCGAAGCGCGCAGCGCGCAGCATGCGCACGGGATCCTCACGATAACGAACCCATGGATCGTCGATCAGGCGCAGCGTACGCGCCTTCAGATCGTCTATTCCGCCCGTGTAATCCCAAACGCTGTAATCGGCGATGTTGTAGTAGAGCGCGTTGACCGTGAAATCCCGGCGCCAGATGTCCTCCTCGATGGTGCCGTAGACGTTGTCCCGGAGGATCCGGCCGCTGTCGCTTTGCTGCTGATCTTCGTTCGAATCGTTGCTACCGGCGCGAAATGTCGCCACTTCGACAATGTCGCGCCCGAACCTCACGTGAGCGAGACGGAAGCGCCGGCCAATCAGCCGTGAGTTGCGGAACAGCCGCCGAATCTCCTCGGGATGGGCATCGGTCGCGATATCGAAATCCTTCGGATGCAGACCGAGCAGGAGATCGCGGACGCCGCCGCCCACAAGGAACGCCTTGTAGCCCGACTTGTGGAGCCGGTACAGAACCTTGAGCGCGTTTTCGCTGATGTCGGACCGGCTGATGCTGTGTTCCGAACGCGGGATAATGCTCGGATCCGGCCTGGGGTGGATGTCGTTCAAAAAGCGTCCGCTGCTTAAGTTTAACCGGGCGGTAAAGCCCGCTATCATACCAGCCCCTCGCCGAGCGGACCCAGATACGCTCCCTTCGTCTAGCGGTTAGGACGCGGCCCTCTCAAGGCTGAAACAGGGGTTCGATTCCCCTAGGGAGCGCCAACTAAATCAGCGGGTTACGATTCGCCCACCGGGTCATTCCAGCTCGA
>JASFSD010000053.1:0-10270 GCA_050114575.1 Gammaproteobacteria bacterium
GCCAGGGCGACCCGACGGCCGGCAGTACATGGGACCAGCCTGTGATTGCGCTGCGCCGCGCCTATCGCGGCATGCTGTACAAGTCATCGGGCGGGCAGACGATCTACGAATCGCACGGCATCAAAGACGCGACCACGATGACGGGCCACGACTTCGTCTTCACGAGCCTGGCCACGACACAGACGGAAGGCAGCAACTGCTGGGGCTACGACAAGCCCATGACACGCACCGACTCGCAGAACGGCGCGCTGTTCACGGATGTGCCGACCGACTTCGTCTGCCTCAACGCCGACGACAACAGTGACTCGAGCCCCGACTACCTCGACGCCTACGACACGAACGAATGGTCAGCCGGAACCGACTGCCCGTTCGATCCGACCGATCCGCCCGTCCTGGGCCATACGATCTCGGGTGTCGTCAACGTGCTTACCATCGACGACGGCGTACTGAGCGGAATCGGGCTCGTAACCTCGGACGGCCCGGGCAACTGCACCTGGCTGACGGACTTTACGCAGGCGGACGTCGGTGTGTATTCGCGCGGCTACGCCTGTAATGTTTTCGACTGGGGCACGGGCTGGACCGGCTCCGTCGAGCTGCAGCCGAACTCGAGCCAGCTCTACTGCCCTGACTACGCGGTCGACTTGGCCGACGTGACGGGCGACCAGACGCAGAATTTTGCCTGCATCGGCGTGAACACGATCTACATTTCCGGCTACTTCGGCCAGGGCGACCGCACCGTCGTCGAGGGAATCCAGATCGCAGATCTCACGACGGGAACGATCGGTTACTGCAAGGTCGGTGCGAACACCTACCAGTGCATGCTGCCCTACGAGGCCGCTGCGACCGTCGACCTGTCGCTGACCGTCTACTCCGCCGACGTCGTCTGCGGCTCGACGGATGGCGTCTTCACGATCACCGGTGCATCGGCCGAGCAGAATCCGATCAATAAGGACATCTGGGTCACAACCAGAGCCAATCTGTGTCCTCTCTGATGAAATTCGAAAAGGTTGCGCAGTGATGAAACCGAAGCAAACCAGAATCGCCGGCATGACGCTGATAGAGGTCATGATCGTCGTAGTCATCGTCGGCATTCTGGCCGGCATCGCCTACCCTTCGTATCTGACTTCGATCCGCAAGTCTCGGCGCGCCGAAGCGGTCGCTGCGTTGAACGCGGTGCAGCTCGCGCAGGAGAAATTGCGCGCGAGCTGCCCATTTTATGGCCAGGTCCTCGGCGGCGCCGCCAATGTGTGCGGCGCCGACGCGGCCAACTCCACGATTCAGGCACCGACGCAAAGCGAAAACGGGCGCTACACGATCACGCTGGCCGGCGCCAGCTCGATCGCGTACACGGCAACGGCGACCGCTGTCGGCGACCAGGCCAACGATCAGGACGGGGGCACAACGTGCACACTGGTCCTGACGGTCAATGCCGCCAACCCGGACGGCCTGCGCACACCCGCTCAGTGCTGGAACTAGCCGCCGGCTGACCCCTAGCGGGCCGAACGGCCCGATTTCGAGGGCGAGACTGGAACCTCGATCGTATCCAGCGTCCTGATGGCGTCGTCGCCGCGGCAGAAACCCTGAACTTCGATTGTCAGCCGGTCCGGCTGCTCACGCAGCAACAAGTAGTTGAACGGTCGCAGCACGACGCCATTCCCCTGCGGGCAGTCGGGCCCGCGATAAGAGTCGAACGGCCTCTCGTCGGCCAACGGCCCGCGCGGCCCACCGCCACCGGCGCTCGTCACGTAACGCACGCCGTTGCGTACGATGTACTCGAACCCGTGCACGTGACCGCTGAAGGCGACCACGGGTAACGCAGCCGCCTCGAGGCGAGGCACGATGTGCTGTTGAATATCGAGGTCGGGTTTCGCCCCGTAATCGATCGAATTGGTGAACGCCGGCCGATGGAAGAACACGAGTGCCGCGCTGTATTCGGCCGCAGCACTCTCGAGTCGATCCTCGAGCCAAATCCCCTGACTCTCGAGTGCTGACTCGCTGTCGAGAAACAGCAGCAGCAGATCCCCGCTCTCGACGGCGTACGGCCGGCCCGGCTCGAACCATGGAAATCGCTCGAGCATTCCTCTGGAAATCTTTGATTTTCTGCACAATTGTATGAAATAGCAGGGGTAATCATGGTTGCCGATCGCCGGCAGAATCGGCATGGAGCCGACAAACGGCTCGACCAGCCCGTCGAAGTTCTCCCAGTGCCTGGCCGAGCGCGCCGTATAGACGAGGTCACCGAGAATCACGAGCGCCGCAAGCTCGTCAGTTCGCGCGGCCAGATCATCAATGAGCCGTCGCTGCTCGACGCGATTGTCCTCCCGCCGGCGCACGAGGCGCACGAGACCCGACGTCTGCTGCTGGTCGCCGATTATTGCGATCGCCTTGCCTTCCGCCTCGAACGCACGCGCCAACTCGGCGCGAAACGCCGGCTCATGGGCACAGCCGGTCAGGATCAGCGCGGCGAGAGATACTAGGATCGAGAATCGCGCGGATCTTGCTCGGCTCATCGACGCGGTATGTACAGATCCGTAATCGTGCCCTCGGCCGCCTCGGCCGAGAAGGCAATCGTCTCCGACAGGGTCGGATGCGGATGAATCGTCAGGCCGATATCGGCAGCATCGCAGCCCAGCTCGATGGCCAGCGCCGCTTCGGCAATCAAATCACCAGCGTTGGTGCCGACGATCCCGGCGCCAATCACCTGCCCCGACTCCCGATCGAAGAGCAGCTTGGTCATACCCTCGGACCGCCCGAGTGCCAGCGATCGCCCGCTCGCTGCCCACGGGAAGCTGCCGCGGTGAAAATCGATCCCATCGGCTTTTGCCTGCTCTTCGGTCACCCCGACCCAGGCAACCTCGGGGTCCGTATAGGCAACCGACGGCACGACCCTGGCATCGAAGTGGGACTTCATGCCCGAGGCGACCTCGGCGGCCACCTTGCCCTCGTGAGTCGCCTTGTGCGCCAGCATCGGCTGACCGACGATATCGCCGATCGCGAAGATATGGCGCCGATTCGTCCGCATTTGCCGGTCGACGGGAATGAAGCCGCGTTCGTCGACCTCGATACCGGCTACCTCGGCGGCGATTGCGTCGCCATTCGGCCGCCGCCCCACTGCAACGAGCACCCGGTCATAGGTCTGCGGGCCTTCCGGCGCCTGCTTTCCCTCGAAGCCAACGACAACGCCGTCGTCGTTCGCCTCGAACGATGTGACGGCCGTGCCGAGCATGATGGCCGCATACCGATCGGCAATCCGCTTCTGCAGGGGCCGCACCAGATCGCGGTCGCATCCGGGCATCAGCGTTTCCGTCAGCTCGACGACGGACACTTCGACACCGAGCGCGTCATATACCGTTGCCATCTCGAGGCCGATGATGCCGCCGCCGACAACGAGCAGGCTCTGCGGCAGGTCGTCGAGCTCGAGCGCGCCGGTAGAGTCGATGATTCGCGGGCTCTCCGGCAGACGCGGTATTCGGGTAGGCTCCGAGCCGGCCGCAATGATGCACTGACCGAACCGGATCGACGACATCTCGTCGTCACCCTCGATCGCGAGCGTGTTGGCATCGGTAAACCGGGCGACGCCGTGGACGACCTCGACCTTCCGCTGACGGGCAAGAGCACTGAGCCCCTTGGTCAGCTTCTCTACGATACCGCTCTTCCAGTCGCGCAGCTTGTCGAGATCGACGTTCGGCTCGCCGAATTCGATCCCGAACTCGGCCGATTCCCTGGCTTCCTCGAGCACGCGCGCCGCATGCAGCAGCGCTTTCGAGGGTATGCACCCGACATTGAGGCAAACACCGCCGAGCATCGGCCAGCGCTCGATCAACGTGACGTTCATGCCGAGATCCGCCGCCCGAAATGCCGCCGTGTAGCCCCCGGGCCCGGCGCCGATCACGACCAGATCGGCTTCGCTCGCATCGCTCATGCCGAATCGCCCGCCCTGGCCCGCTCGTGCGTCAAGCCACTCACGCGAGATAGCTCGTGGAATCGCTGACGGAAGCGCTCATGGAATCGCTGCCACGAGACGATCCACGTCGCCCAGGGTCGCCGACAGCTGCGTGATGAAACGGGCTGCCTGCGCGCCGTCGATGACGCGGTGATCGTAGGACAGGGACAAAGGCAGCAGCAGCCGCGGCTTGAATTCGCCGCCATCGTAAACCGGATGCATGCGGCTGCGTGAGACGCCGAGTATCGCGACCTCGGGCGCATTGATGATCGGCGTGAAATAGCTGCCACCGATACCGCCCAGGCTCGAAACCGTGAACACGCCCCCCTGAACATCGTCGGCGCCGAGCTTGCCGGCCCGTGCCTTTGCGCTCAGCGTGCCGAGCGCTTCGGCGAGCTCGAACAGATCCATTCGATCGGCATCGCGCATCACTGGAACGACGAGACCGTCCTCGGTGTCGGCGGCGAACCCGAGATGGTAATAGTTCTTGACGATCAGTCCCTTGCCGTCCGGGGTAAGTGAAGAACGGAATTGAGGAAAGTCGGCCAGGGTCAGCACGACCGCGCGCATGATGAACGCGAGCGGGGTCAGCTTGATGTCTCTCTCGTTAGCCTGCTGCTTCAGCGCCTGACGCCGCTCTTCCAGCTCTGTGATATCGGCATCGTCGTGCTGCGTCACATGCGGCAGATTGACCCAGCTTGCCTGCAGTCGGGGACCTGAGATCTTCTGTATCCGCGTCAGACCGATCTGCTCGACCGGACCGAATTTAGCGAAATCGACGCGCGGCACCCTGGGCAGACCCGTGGTCGGCTCACCCCCGCCTTGCGTGAGAATACGTTTGACGAAGGCCTTGACGTCGTCGGCTGTGACACGGCCCTTGCGCCCCGTTCCGACCACGCGGCCGAGGTCCACGCCGAGCTCGCGCGCGAGCTTTCTCACTGACGGGCTTGCGTGGGCACGGGAAAATGCTGTCTCGTCGACGATGCCGACGGCGGGCAATGCGGTCACCGTTGCGGCCATGGCATCGTCCGCCGGCAACGCCGCTCCGGCCGCCACCGGTGTCTGCGGCGCAGCGGCAACCGACGCCGACGGCGTCGCTGACGGCGCGTTTGATTCAGCCGCCGGCGAGACCGCTGCCGGGACATTCGCGCTCGGCTGGATCAGCGCGACCGCGTCACCGGGGTTCACGGTTCCTCCCGCGCCGACTTTGAGCTCGAGCACCCGCCCCGCGATGGGCGACGGCACATCCATCGTGGCTTTGTCGGTCTCGAGCGTAATCAGACCCTGCTCCGCCTCGACCTCGTCGCCGACGGCGACGAGCAGCTCGATGACGTCGACATCGCTGAAGTCACCGAGATCGGGCACCGTGACGAGCTCGGGCTCGGCCGGCTCGCTTGCCTTGCCCGGTTCGGCATTCGTCTCGCCAGCGACGTCCGCTTTCGCCCCGGATACGCCATTCCTGGCCGCCTGGTCTGACACCTGTTCGGTCGCGGACGCATCGCCGCTGCCACTGCCCGACTCATCCGATGCTTCGAGCACGACGATGAGATCGCCGGTCGAAACGGTGCTCCCGGCCGCGACTTTGACTTCGCTGACCGTGCCCGCGGCCGGGGACGGCACATCCATCGTAGCCTTGTCGGTCTCGAGCGTGATCAGCGAATCTTCGACGCCGACGACATCGCCGGGCTTGACGAGTATCTCGATGACCTCGACGTCAGAGAAGTCTCCAAGATCGGGTACGGTAACTTCCACGAGGTTCAGGCGCGTCGATCGTCAGAGGGTGACGGGATCCGGCTTTTCGGAATCGATGCCGTATTTGGCAATCGCTTCGGTGACCGTTCCCTTGTCCAGCGCGCCCTGATCCGCCAGCGTCTTGAGCGCGGCGATGACGACGGAGCGGCGATCGACCTCGAAGAAGTCACGGAGCGCCGCGCGGCCGTCGCTGCGCCCGAAGCCATCGGTCCCGAGAACACGATACGTCCCGGGCACCCACTGCCGGATCTGATCGGGCACTGTCTTGATGTAATCGGTAGCCGCAACGTAAGGGCCCGACATGTTTCCGAGGCAGGTTTCGAGATAGCTCTTTTGCGGCTCGGACTCCGGGTGGCGCTCGTTCCAACGGTCCACCGCCATCGCCTCGCGGCGCAGCTCGCTGAAGCTCGTGACGCTCCAGATGTCAGCTGGAATGTTCCAGTCCTGCTCGAGCATCTCGCCCGCCGCAATCACCTCGCGAAGAATCGTGCCGGAGCCGAGCAGCTGGACGCGGACCTTGCCGCCGCCGCCCTCGCGCAAGCGGTACATGCCCTTCACGATGCCTTCGGCTGCGTCTTCGGGCATTGCAGGCTGCACGTAGTTCTCGTTCATGCAGGCGATGTAATAGAAAATGCTCTCCTGCTCGTCGCACATCCGTCTGAGCCCGTCCTGAATGATCACGGCGAGCTCGTAACCGAAACAGGGATCGTAAGCGCGGCAGTTCGGGATCGTCGTTGCGACGAGCATGCTGTGCCCGTCCTGGTGCTGCAGCCCTTCGCCAGCCAGCGTCGTCCGACCGGCCGTGCCGCCGATCAGAAAACCGCGCGCCCGCATGTCACCGCCGGCCCAGGCGAAATCGCCGATTCGCTGAAAGCCGAACATCGAGTAATAGATATAGAAGGGAATCATCTGCACGTTGTGGTTCGCGTAAGCCGTCGCGGCTGCGATCCACGAGCAGTACGAGCCTGCCTCGTTGATGCCTTCCTCGAGAATCTGGCCCTTCACATCCTCTTTGTAGTAGCTCAGCTGATCCGCGTCCTGCGGTGTGTAGAGCTGGCCGACCGAGGAGTAGATTCCGATCTGTCGGAACATGCCTTCCATGCCGAAGGTTCTGGCCTCATCCGGAACGATCGGGACGATGCGCGGACCGATCTCCTTGTCCCTGACCAGCGCGCTCAGGATCCGCACGAACACCATGGTCGTGGAGACCTCGCGCTCACCGCTGCCGTCGAGCTGGGCGCGGAAAAATTCGAGATCGGGGACAGGCGGTGTCGGAACGGTCGCCTCGATTCGGCGAGCCGGCAGCGAACCGCCGAGATCCTTACGCCGCGACATCAGATAGCGATGCTCTTCGCTCTTCTCGTCGGGCTTGAAGTACGGAAGCTCCTCGAGCGCTTCGTCCGCGATCGGAATGTCGAAGCGATCCCGGAAGGCGCGCACGTCGTCCAGCGCCATCTTCTTTTTCTGGTGGGTGATGTTCTGCCCCTCGCCGGCAGCACCCATGCCGTAACCCTTGACCGTCTTGACGAGGATGACGGTGGGGCGGCCCTTGTGAGTCATTGCGGCGTTGTAAGCGGCAAAGACCTTCTCGACATCGTGCCCGCCGCGATTGAGCCGCCAGATCTCGTCGTCCGACATGCCCTCGACCATCTGCAGGAGCTCGGGATCCTTGCCGAAGAAATGTTCTCGCGTATAAGCACCGCCCTTGGCCTTGAAACTCTGATACTCGCCGTCGACGCATTCTTCCATGCGGCGGCGAAGCGCGCCGGAGTGATCGCGCGCCAGCAACTGGTCCCAGCGCGAACCCCAGATGACCTTGATCACGTTCCAGCCGGCGCCCTGGAAAGCCGCCTCGAGCTCCTGGATGATCTTCCCGTTACCTCGAACCGGACCGTCCAGCCGCTGGAGATTGCAGTTGATGACAAATATGAGATTGTCGAGCTTTTCCCGCACGGGCATCGTGATCGCGCCCATGGCCTCGGGCTCGTCGGTTTCACCGTCGCCGAGAAAGCACCAGACTTTGCGGTCCTGCTGATCCGCGATGCCGCGATGCTCGAGGTACCTCATGAAGCGCGCCTGATAGATCGCCATCATCGGGCCGAGCCCCATCGAGACCGTCGGGAACTGCCAGAACTCGGGCATGAGCCAGGGGTGCGGATAAGACGACAGGCCAGGTCCGACGACCTCCTGGCGGAAGTGATCGAGATTCTCTTCCGTCAACCGGCCTTCGAGAAAAGCACGGGCATAGATGCCCGGGGACGAATGCCCCTGAAAATAGACCAGGTCGCCACCATGTCCCTCGGACGGCGCGCGCCAGAAGTGATTGAACCCGACCTCGTACAGCGTGGCCGCGGATGCGTAGCTCGCGATGTGCCCGCCGTATTCGGAACTCTTGAGATTGGCATGGACGACCATGGCCATCGCATTCCATCGAATATAGGCCTCGATGCGCCGCTCGAGCGCCCGGTCGCCCGGATACTCCGGCTCCTGGCCGACCGGGATCGTATTCAGATACGCCGTGTTAGGGCTGTACGGCAGATACGCGCCGGATCGGCGCGCGTGATCGATCATGCATTCGAGGAGATAGTGAGCCCGGTCGGCGCCATGCACCCTGAGCACAGAGTCGATCGACTCCAGCCACTCTCTGGTTTCCTCCGCATCGGGATCGTGCGGGGAAATTCCGAAAAGCGGTAAAGGTCGTGCACTCGCCATAGCGGCGTTATGATCGGGGTTCGCCCAAAGCTGGTCAAGGCAACTCGATGATTGACTTACCTGATTTTTCCCCTCTCAGAATCACGCAAAGCCCTGATCGAGCAGGACGAAAGCAGGTCGACTCGCTGGACCACCTGATTGCAATCCTGCCGGCCAAGCCTGGCAAGGCCGCGTTTCGAGCCGTCCCGAAGTCCGCCCACATGGAGCGCCTGCTGGCCCACGCGATCCGCGGCGGGGAATCCCGGGTCACGACACACCTTGACAACAAGCGCGGGACTGCCGTGACGCTGGCAAGCGCTGGCCCGTCGGATCGATTCGAAACGCTGGTCTGGGCGCGCAAGATTCTCGGCGAAACGACTCGACTCAAGGCGAAGAAAGTCGGGCTGGTGCTGGCGGGCATCGAGCCGGATGCACGAGAGTCACTGATCTCGGCGCTGATCCGGGCCGCCGACGCCGCCGCCTTCCGCTTGCCGGCCTTCAAGGGCTCGAGCCCGCCTTCTTATCGGGGACCGAAGAGTCTCAAGCTGTTCGCAGCCAGGACGCGGCTCGACATCAAGGCGTTGCGCAGGGGCAATCTCGGCAACAACATCGCCCGCTGGTTTACTGCCCTGCCGCCGAACAAGCTGACGCCTGCGACCTACCGGGCGGCGGCCCAGGCGCTCGCGAGCGAATATTCGATGCAATACGAGTTTCTCGACACGGCCCGGCTCAAGCGCCTCAAGGCCGGCGCCTTTCTCGCTGTCGCGCAGGGCAATGCGGCCGAGGACGCGGGAATCATTCACCTGAGCTACCGACCCAAGGACAAGGTCGCGCCCGCGCTCGGCCTGGTCGGCAAGGGGATCCTGTTCGATACCGGCGGCACCAACCTGAAACCGTTCAAGTCCATGCTGGACATGCACATGGACATGCAGGGCAGCGCCGTTGCCCTCGGCACGGCTGTCGAGCTCGCAGCGGCCAAGGTCCCTTTCGGCTTCGACACCTGGCTGGCCGTAACCGAAAACCGGATTTCCGCCACGGCCTACAAGAGCCAGGACGTCGTGGTCGCCGCCAACGGCGTCAGCATACAGGTGATCCATACCGACGCCGAGGGCAGGATGGTGCTCGCCGATACGATGGCGCTGGCCGCGGATCAAAAGCCCGCCCTGATCCTCGATTACGCCACGCTGACGGGCACCTGCGTTTCGGCCCTGACGACGCGATACTCGGGCGTATTCAGCAACCGTCCGGGTGCCATGGCGAGCCTGGTCGAGGCAGGCGCCGCATCGGGTGAGCGGGTCTGGCCGTTTCCGCTCGACGACGACTTCGACGACCCGCTCAGAAGCGATGTGGCCGACGTCAAGCAATGCGCCATCGAGGGGAGCGGCGACCACATCTTCGCCGCGCGCTTTCTCAAACGGTTCGTACCGAAAGGCACAGCCTGGGTTCATGTCGACCTGAGCGCCGGACAACACAAGGGCGGGCTCGGCGCCATCCCTACCGAAGTCACCGGCTTCGGCGTCGCCCTGACGCTCGAGTTGCTCAGGGACCAGGATCCAGCCGCTCTGGCATCAAGCTGGTCCTGAGCAAGACCGTGGCCCATATTGCATCGCGGTTTCGCGGCTTTCTGCCGATTGTCGTGGACGTCGAGACCGGCGGCTTCAACCCGGCGACGGACGCGCTGCTCGAAGTCGCGGCCGTCTTCCTCCAGCTCGACGAGTCGGGCGTGATCGCGCCGGGAGAAAGTCACCGGTTCATGATCAAGCCTTTCGAGGGCGCCAACCTCGAACCCGCATCATTGCAGGTGACGGGAATCGAGCCGTTCAACCCGCTGCGGCCGGCCATCGACGAAGGCGAGGCTCTGCGCAGCCTGTTCTCAGATATTCG
>JASFSD010000054.1:0-10232 GCA_050114575.1 Gammaproteobacteria bacterium
TAGCAACAACAATGACCCGAGCAGGACGAACAGCACTGTCCGAATCGAGTCCGACGATGTGAGCAACATGAACACGAGTATCGTTGGCACGGCAATCCCGATGATCTGGGCCATGCGCTCGATCTGGCCGCTGCGCACGAGATATTGCCTCGCCTTGGTCCGGTAATACTTGAGCTGCCCACCGACTGTCTCTTCTCCTATCCAATCGTCGAGGACGAAGGCGAGCCCTTTCGGGTCCAGATTCGGCGCCACGTCACAGCCGATCCCCGAGACGCGCATGACATTGCGAATCCAGCCGAGCTCGATGTCCTGCTTCTGCAGGAAATTATCGTGCGAGAACTTCGTCGTTGCCTCGCTCGTGACGCCGGCGGCGGCCCAGTAGAACTGGACTCTCAGCCCCTCGGCCAGCGCCCGATACTCCAGATGCTTGCTGTGCCAGTGGCCGCTCGCTGCGGCTCGGTTCACGAGCAGCGCTCCGACCATGAAGCCGCCCAGCATCAGCAGAAACTGGTTGCGCGTATCGAAATCGGAGTACAGAAGAAACATCAGGCCCATGAAGAACACGAGCGTATGAATGATCCTTAGCGCCCGGTGCAGCTTCTGTTGGTAGTGAATCGCGAGCCAGTCCGCGGCGCAGAAGATCTCGTCTATTCGCCGTGCCTCTGGTGGGAGCTCGAGTTCCTTTTTTTCGTCGATCAGCGGGTAAGAGCCTTCCTTGATTCTCGAGGCGTGGGCGACGGCTTCGCGGTTGAATTCGCTGGTTCGCTCGAAGATGCGGACGTACATCTCCGGCAGCTCTTCCGTCCTCGGCTCGTCTTCGTCCGTCGTGTACCAGGCGAAGCTCAGCGTCTCGAGGCCTTCCTGTGGCGCCCCGTTGTCACGGTCTCGCGAGATGACAATGTGATAAACGAGATCGCTCTCGTCGTCAGCGAGCAGCTGCTGAGTGATGTTATCGGAGGCGGCGTACCCCTCCATCACATCATCATGGTGAAACCTGACGACCTGCGCTGTTCCGCCGAGATCGTTCGAGGGTTTGCCGTCCCAGAGGGCCAGCAAAATGTGGCTGTGCGCGCACAGAAAGACGCCGAGCTGGGCATACTGGCGATTACGCGCCGCGCCGTACTCTCCGAGCTCCTCGAGCGTCGCGCCTGTCGCGATCGGCAGCTCATAGATGACTTCGGCCTGATCGCAAAGGTCCCGGAACTCCTGCAGCGATTCCTCGGTTGCGAAGTCCATCTCATAGAGCTCGCGCGGCATGGGCAGCGGCACGGCAACGCGCATGCCTAGCTCGAGAGCTTCTTCGGCGACCAGGCGGTCCGCGCCTTCCGCCAGCGGTGATAGGATCTGCAGCGGTCGGTCGGGAAAACGCTCCTCCAGCTGCGAAAGGAAAGCGCGCACGCGCAGCCGGATGCCGGGAACCTCATCGGCAACGAGATCCCGGTGACCGGTGACGCCGATGATCAGCGGGACCAGACCCCGGCGATTGGACTCGATATCGTTAGCAGGGGCGTCCGTCATTCAAAGCCATCATCGATCGACGCACCATATTACGACTTTGAGGCCTGTCGGATCGACTCCGGGCAGCCTATTGCGCGACCCACGGCGCGACCCACGGCGCGACCCACGGCGCGACCCACGGCGCGGCACATGCTCCGGCCCGGCTGACCGTGTGAGTGGGCCGAATGGACGCCCGGAGTCCCGGGCTCAGCGCAGATTCTGCAGGGCCGCGATTCGCCGCTCGATTGGCGGGTGGCTCGAAAACAGGCCAAGGAACTTCGATTGGCTCTGCTTGATACCGTGCGCCTCGAACGCCTGCGGCAACTCACCGGGCTGGACTCCGCCGAGACGAGCGAGCGCATTGATCATGGGCGTCGAGCTGCCGAGCAATCTGGCCGAGCCCTCGTCGGCACGGAATTCACGCTGGCGCGAGAACCAGGCGACGATGGTCGAAGCGAGAATGCCGAGCACGATCTGCGCAACGATCGAAACGATGAAGAACCCCGGACCGACGCCGCGCTCGGTGCGGAACACGACCTTGTCGACGAAGAAGCCGATGACGCGCGACAGGAAAATGACGAAAGTGTTGACGACGCCCTGAATCAGCGTGAGCGTCACCATGTCGCCGTTGGCGACGTGCGCGACCTCGTGGCCGAGCACGGCTTCGACTTCCTCGCGGCTCATGGATTGCATGAGCCCGGTGGAGACGGCGACCAGGGCCGAATTCCTGAAGGCGCCCGTGGCGAATGCGTTCGGTGCGCCTTCGTAGATCGCAACCTCGGGCATGCCGATCCCGGCTTTCTCGGCCAGTCGGCGAACCGTTCCGACCAGCCAGGCCTCGGTCTGGCCCTCGGAACCGTCGATCGTGCGCGCACGCGTGCTCATCTTCGCCATCGGCTTCGAGATCAGCAGCGAAATGATCGAGCCCGCGAATCCAATGACAGCCGAGAAGATCAGGAGCCCAACCGGGTCGATGCCCTCTGCGGTCAGAAAATTGCCGAGCCCGAACACGTTGATGATGATCGAAAGGACCACGAGCACCGCTACGTTCGTGGCGAGGAAAAGCGCGATTCGTTTCAAGTCTGTTACCTCACTCCGGGGTTCTTGCCTGATCCTCTGACATTGGGGCAGGGGCCGGAGTTTCAATAATCCGGACCCGTCATGTTCGACCCTGAAGGGTTCGCCGGCGACCGGCCCGTGGATTCGATCGGCCCGTGCGAATCTGTGCGCTCCGTTTTGCCGAATGCACGAACATGAGCTCGGAATTCCAAATCTGGCAATACACGGGTCGGGAACGCCCGCCGTTCGCCGAACCGCCTGGCGCCGGACAACGCTCGGTCTGGGATTACCCGCGGCCGCCGGTCGTCGAGTCCGACGAGCGTCCGGTCGCCGTGCGTTACCAGGGCCTCGTTATCGCGGAATCGACCCATGCCTTGAAGGTGCTCGAGACGGCCAGCGCCCCCGGGTTCTATCTGCCGACAGGTGATATCCAGATGACATGGCTGCGGCCGACGCGCCGGCGAAGCGTTTGCGAGTGGAAAGGCGCGGCGCATTATTTCGACCTGGTAACGCCGGACGGCACCGTCCGCGATGTCGGCTGGTGTTACCCGCGTCCCCATGCTGCGTTCGCCGCGATCGCCGGCTACCTGTCGTTCTATCCCTCGAGAATCGAATGCTGCGTCGACGGCGAACAGGTCGGCTCTCAGCCGGGAGGCTTCTACGGCGGCTGGGTGACAGCCGATATTGCTGGCCCGATCAAGGGCGCGCCGGGCACTGGCTGGTGGTAGGGGCGGCCGTCATCCGGCCTGCTTGAGCTCGGCGAGCTTGCGGTAAAGCGCGCGTTCGCTGATCCCGAGCTTGCGCGCGAGGCTGCGGCGATCGCCCTTGTGCAATTCGAGCGCATGCCTGATGTGTTCCGCCTCGATGTCTTCGAGTGATCGAATCGGCTCCGCGTCGCTCGCGACGCGCTCCCGGACACGCTGGCCGCGGTACTTTTGCGGCAGATGGCTGGGCAGTATCAGGTCACCGTCGCACATCAGTGCAGCGCGTTCGATGACGTTACGCAGTTCCCTGATGTTCCCGGGAAACTCGTAGGCCTCGAGGCAGGCCAGCGCGGCGTCGGAGAGCGCGAGTCTGGACTTCAATCGCCGCAGAATGCTTTCCACCAGCGGCGCAAGGTCTCCCTGTCGCTCGCGCAGGGGCGGTAGCGTGATGTCGAAGACACTCAGTCGGTAATAGAGGTCCTCGCGAAACTGGCCGTCTTCGACCATTGCGCTCAGATCCTTGTTGGTCGCGCAGACAAGGCGGAAGTCCGCCGTCCTCGGCTCGGTGCTGCCCACGCGACGGAAGCAACGCGTCTCGAGCAGCCTCAGCAGCTTCACCTGGTCGCCCAGCGGCACGTCGCCGACCTCGTCCAGGAACAGCGTGCCGCCCTGGGCTGCTTCGACGAGGCCCGGCTTGTCGGCGTTGGCTCCGGTAAATGCACCCTTGACGTAACCGAAGAGCTCGCTCTCGAACAGCGTTTCCGGGAGACCGGTGCATTCGACCGGCACGAACGGACCGGATTCGCGCTGGCTGCGTTGATGGATCGTCCGCGCCATGACTTCCTTTCCTGTGCCGGTCTCGCCGAGCAGCAGCACCGTCGTATCCGTCGGCGCGACGCGGTCGACGAGATCGAGCGTTCGCTGAAATGCGGGCGACCGCCCGATCAGGGTCGTGCCGCTCTCCACGCTTGCAATCGTCGACGGCCGGAGAACTTCGACGAAGTACATGATCTCGTCGTCGTCGTTCTTGACGGGCCAGGTTTCTACGTTGACGAACTCCTGACCGCGCGGGGTGTGGTGCACGTGCAGCACGCGCGACGTCTGCCGCGTCTCGAGACATTGCTTCAGCGGGCAGTGCTCGCCGGCGAGGTCGCAGGGCACGCTGTTCCCGTGGCTGACTGCGTAGCAGTGACGGCCGGTGAGCGGTCTGTCGTCGCCGTAGACGGCTTCGTACTCCTCGTTGGCGAGCAGAATCTCGTATTCGCGGCTCAGGAGAATGGCCGGTGTTCCGAGACTGTTGAGCAGCGCCTTGATGTCGGGTGTGATCGGCATGACTGCCAATATGGCAGAGACTGCCAGAAAAGTCATGCAAAATTGGCAGTTAGGGCTGACCGGGTGGAGGTCATGCGTCGATAACTTATTGTTACTAAGCCAAATACCAGAGTTGGCACGCGAATCGCATTAAGACAGGCACAGCGTCAAATTAACTGGAGACTCAGCGATGCGATTGCTAAAGAGCATGATGTTCATGATGGTTTTCACCGGGCTGCTCGGTCTTGGGCTCTCGGCAGCCATCCTGGCCTGAGGATGACCGCGCCGCGACGGCGATGGATGCCGTCACGGGAAGGCACGCCACTACGGAAAGGCGATAGTTTCAAGCATCTGCGCGACGGTGTAGCCTGCGCGCGGTGAGAGCGGGTGAAGGAACACGGGCATGGAAGCGATGGGTTCGCCGTCCCCAGCAGGTCCCGCTGCGCCGCGCGCTATTTCAGATTCATCTGTGGAGCGGGGTCACACTCGGCCTCTACATCTTCTTCATAAGCCTGACCGGCAGTGTTCTCGTCTATCGGAACGAGTTTTACGCAGCCGCATCGACCGATACTCAGATCTGGCTGATCTCCACGCTCATCGAGCTGCATGCGGATCTACTGGCCGGGCCGGTCGGGCGCAAAGTCAACGGCATCGGCGCGTTCGCGGTTCTGTTGTCCGCCCTGACGGGCTTCGTCATCTGGTGGCCCGGAATCAAACGCTGGCGGCGCAGCCTCGTGGTTCGGCGCGGCGTTGGCTTGAAGCGCCTGATCTGGGATCTGCATAGCGCTGTCGGCATCTGGACGCTCGCCTTCACTCTCGTCTTCGCAGTCAGCGGCATCTATCTGAGCTTTCCGCTCGTGTTTCACTCGTTCGTCGACTGGTATTACGGCCTTGGGACGCCACCACCGAGGCCGCGGTTTCTGGACGATGCGCTCGCCTGGCTCGCCTACTCGCACTTCGGCCGCATCAACGGAATCGGATTGTTCTGCAGCGGACCCGGTGTGTGCGACCAGACGACCAAGGCTGTCTGGGCGGTGTTCGGCATCGCGCCCGCAGCGATGTTCGTGACCGGCACGATCATGTGGTGGAATCGCGTCGTGCGCCGCTGGCTGCGGGGCTCGTCGCGTCAGCCACCAGGTTGACTCCCGATTCGTATACCGCGATTGGCGGCGGGTTGCCGCAACGCTGCGGGCTCAACCCTTGATGCAGACGAGCGGCTCGAGCCGCGCGACTTTTTTCGAGATGCCCGCATCGTGCGCCGCCTCGATGACCGCGCTCACATCCTTATAGGCCCCTGGCGCCTCTTCAGCGACGCCGCGCGAGGTGTTGCTGCGCACGATGATTCCGCGCGCCGCCAGGTTGTCGACGACCTCGCGGCCGCGCCAACGCCGCTTGGCCTGGTGGCGGCTCATGGCGCGGCCCGCACCGTGACATGATGAGCTGAACGACCGGCTCTCGCCCGCAGTCGTACCGGTGAGAATGTACGATGCCGTTCCCATCGATCCGCCGATGAGCACGGGTTGACCGGCGTCGCGCAAGTCGGCCGGCAGCTCCGGGTGGCCCGGCCCGAAAGCACGGGTTGCGCCTTTGCGGTGCACGAAAAGCGGTTTGGTCCGGCCTTCGACGGCATGCTCTTCCACCTTGCAGGTGTTGTGCGAGACATCGTAGAGAAGATCGAGCTTTGCTTTCGGCAGGACGCGCGCAACGGCTTCACGCGTCAGGTGGGTGATGATCTGACGGTTGGCCAGTGCGCAGTTGACGCCGGCCCGCATCGCTCCGAGATACGCCTGGCCGATCGCCGACTCGATCGGCGCGCAGGCGAGCTCCCGGTCGGGCAGTGTGATGCCATGCTGTTCGGCGCTGACGGCCATGTCGCGGAGAAATTCCGTGCCGATCTGGTGACCCAGGCCTCTCGAGCCACAATGAATGGTCAGAATCGCGTCACCTTGCTCGATGCCGAAAGCGCGCGCGACGTCGGCGTCGTACAGATCGGTGATGTGCTGGACTTCGAGATAATGGTTGCCTGATCCGAGTGTGCCCATCTCATCGCGCTGCCGCCGCTTGGCGTGGTCCGAGACCCGCTCGGGTTCGGCGCCGGCCATTCTGCCGTGCTCTTCGATTCGCAGCAGGTCCTCGGCGTGCCCGTAGCCCTGGTCGACCGCCCACTCGGCTCCGCCCGCCAGCATCGCGTCCATTTGCGTGTCGCTGAGCGAGATCGCACCCGTGCTGCCGACGCCGGCAGGAATCGAACGATGCAGCGCCTCCGCCAGTCGTTCCTTGACTGCCTCGATGTCGTCACGCTTGAGCCCCGTGTGCAGGCTGCGCACGCCGCAGGAAATGTCGAAGCCGACACCGCCGGCCGAGATCACGCCGCCTTGCGCGGGGTCGAATGCCGCTACGCCGCCGATTGGAAATCCATAGCCCCAGTGGGCATCGGGCATGGCGTACGAAGCCGTGACGATCCCGGGTAGGGAAGCCACATTGCAGACCTGCTCATGGACCTTGGCGTCCATGTCGCGGATCAGATCGACCGATGCGTAGATGATGCCTGGCACGCGCATCGCGCCGGTGGGCTCGATGCGCCAGGTGTGATCGTCGATCCGGTTGAATAGTTGAAGGTCCATCCTGACTCGCTAGACGTCGACGACACACTCGGCAACCCATTCGCGGTCGGGCAGCTGGCGCACGGAAAGATTGGTGTACGTAGCGCCTTTGATCTCTACGGCCGGTCTGTGCTTTTCGATGGAAACCTCTTCTCCCCAGAGGCTGGCGCGCAAAGCGTTACCCTCGAGCTGCACGTCGAACCGCGAAAACAGCATGCGACGCGTCGCCATCTCGTAGACGACAGCATTGAGCCAGTCGACCAACAGAAGCTCTGCGTCCGGCGCGTCGCATTCGACGTCCACCTCGTTGCGGGGGTCGATCGAGTCGGGGTCTGTCACGACGGCCGCCATCGCAAGCGCGGTCTGCTCGAAGGCCGCGGAAAGCGAATCGCCGAAACCGCGCACGCCGATATCTGCGCCGTGCTCGAAGTGTTCCCAGTGATTCGCCATCGCCCTCGTGTGATAATCGAACTGCCCAAGCGCTGAGCGCTCAAAGATATGCGCACCTGCTGAGCATCGCGGAGGTCGGGACTCAAGACCGATACGTGGATGCCGAGATCGCCGAGCGTCTGAGGGCACACTATCATCTATAAGTGTGTGGGGAAGCCGCAAGCGATATCCGACAGTCATGCACCACACATTCGCGATCGTCGCCTTGTCACTCCTGCTTTCGGGCTGCTCGATCCAGCGCTACGCGATCAACTCGATCGGCGACATGCTGGCATCCAGCGGGTCGGTCTTCGAGAGTGACGACGATCCAGAGCTGATAGCAGAAGCACTGCCGTTCAGTCTCAAGCTTCTCGACAGCCTGCTCGCGGAGCAACCCGATCACCGCGGGATGCTGCTTGCGGCCGCACGCGGGTACCTTCTGTATGGCTATGCGTTCGTCGGTACTGCCGCGGAGCAGTCCCAGCTCGAAGACATCGCGCGAACGCGTGAGCTGAGGAGCCGCGCGCGCAACCTCTACCTGCGTGCGCACCGGTATGCGAGCCACGCGCTCGATCTCGATTTCCCGGGCCTTGCCGCCGATCTCGCTGCGGATCCGGAGGCGGCGGTCAGCTCGCGCGTCGATCGCGGCACCAGTGATGTCTCGACCCTCTACTGGACGGCCGCTGCGCTGGGGCTTGCGATTTCCGCCTCACGCAACGAGCCGGCTCTGCTCGCGCGTCTGCCCGAGGTCGAGGCGCTGGTCGGACGAGCCATCGAAATCGACGAGGCCTGGAGCGGCGGGTCGCTGCACGAGTTCGCTATCATCCTCGCCGGAATCGAAGGCTCGAGTTTCGACGCGGCGAGTGTCGACGAGCACTATCGGCGGGCGCTCGAGCTTGCGGCAGGCCGCAGCGCGAGCGTCTATGTGACTTATGCCGAGTCCGTGGCGATCCCGCGGCAGGATCGCGACCTGTTCACGGAGCTGTTGCGCCGGGCGCTCGCCGTCGACGTCGACAGCGACCCGGAGCATCGGCTGCTCAACGTGGTTACGCAGCAGCGTGCGCGCTGGCTGCTGGAGAACATCGATGAGTTCATTCTCTGAACGCAGACACTGGCGTCCAACGCGGCAACGCCTCTGCATGCTGCTGGCACTAGCGCTCGGCGTGCTGGCGGTGCCGGCGCCGGCACAAACGGTCATCAAGCTCGGTACCCTCGCGCCGGAAGGCTCAGTCTGGCATGACACGCTGCTCGAGATTCGCGACGAGTGGCGCCGGATCTCGGACGGCGAGATCGAGCTTCGAATTTATGCCGGCGGCGTGCTCGGCGACGAGGACGAGATGATCCGCAAGATGCAGCGGCGCGGCCTCGATGCCCTCGCCGTGTCGGGCTCCGGCCTGCCGCTGATCGACGACAGCGTTCAATGCCTGCAGCTGCCGCTGCTGTTCGATTCCTATGCCGAGCTCGAGCGGGTGCGGGACGCAATCGCTCCGGAGCTCGAGCAGAGCTTCGAGCGCGCGGGATACAAGGTGCTCAACTGGGCCGAGGCCGGCTGGGTGCACTTCTTTACCAAGGCGCCGGTTCGAACGCCCGACGATCTGCGGCAGCTCAGGCTATGGATCGGCACGGGATCTCCGGAGAGCGAGCGCCTCGCCGAAGAGATCGGCTTTCGGGCAGTCCCTCTGCCCGTGACCGACATGCTGACGGGATTGCAGACCGGGCTGATCGAGGCGATCGATGTGCCGCCTTTGTTCGCGCTGCTCGATCGGAGCTACCAGGCCGCGCCCTTCATGACTGAGCTTCGCTTCGCGCCGCTCAATGCGGCGACCGTCATGACGTCTGCCGCCTGGCAGCGCATCCCCGCAGGGCAACAGGACGCATTGCTGGCCGCTGCACGCGAAGCGGCCGTCAATATGCGCGCGCAGATCCACGATGCGGAGACCGAAGCCATCGAAGAAATGGTGGCACGCGGCCTGACGGTCGTCGCATTGAATCCGCAGGAGGTTGGTGCCTGGCGCCGCGAGGCGCGTGCGGCCTATCCCCGGCTCGCGTGCGCGCGCGACTATCCCGAGCTGTACCAGGAGGTCATGCAGTTACAGCGCACTCCATGACCGAGCCCGGGTCGCCGCCCGAACGCCCATCGCTTCGGCACCGGTTCGAGGACGCCATC
This sequence comes from Gammaproteobacteria bacterium, assembly GCA_050114575.1. Taxonomy (GTDB): domain Bacteria; phylum Pseudomonadota; class Gammaproteobacteria; order Steroidobacterales; family Rariloculaceae; genus DATCZB01. Next base: position 9,771 of record JASFSD010000054.1, read on the forward strand.
GCGCTCGTGGTGCTCGGGCTCATGGCGACGCTGCCGCTGGTCGAGGCAGGAGTGCGTGAGCTCTTCGGTGGCGGCTTTGCAGGCGCGATCTCGTTCGTGCAGCACATGACGCTCTGGATCTCTTTTCTCGGCGCGGCGCTGGCGGCGCGGTCCGGACGGTTGCTGGCGCTCTCGACGGGCAGCTTCCTCTCGAAAAAGTGGCGGTTCGCCGCCGACACGGTTCAGACTTTCCTGTCCGTTGCCGTGACGGCGTGCCTGTGCTGGGCGAGCATCGAGCTCGTCAGGGTCGATCGAAGCTTCGGCGATGTGGCTGCATGGGGCATCCCGATCTGGGTTTTCAACTCGATCATGCCGATCGGGTTCGCGCTGATTGCCGCACGCCAGATTGTCCACGCGCCGCTGGCGTCGAGCGCGAAGGCACTGGCTGCCTTCGGTTGTGTGGTGCCGCTCGGGTTTCTGCTC
>JASFSD010000055.1:0-10214 GCA_050114575.1 Gammaproteobacteria bacterium
TCGTCATCGATCCAAGCCTGATCGAGGTGACCGACGAAAGCGGATCGATCAGGCCAGTCGCCATACGCGAAGCGATTCGCGCCTTCGGGCCGACGGTCTGAGTGCAGCGCGAGGGAGGGGTGCGCGTCAATGTATCGTTACGATGAATTCGATCAAAAGCTGGTCGCCGAGCGCGTCGACCAGTTCGAGCGGCAGGTCAGTCGCAGGCTCTCGGGTGAGCTGACCGAGGACCAGTTCAAGCCGCTCAGGCTCATGAACGGGCTTTACCTTCAACTTCATGCCTACATGCTGCGCGTGAATGTGCCCTACGGCACGCTGTCATCGCGGCAGATGCGGACCTTCGCCGCGGTAGCCCGCAAGTACGACCGCGGCTTCGGACATTTCACGACGCGCCAGAACATTCAGTACAACTGGATCAAGCTGGAGGACACGCCGCAGATTCTGCGTGATCTCGCCGAGGTCGAAGTCACGGCAATCCAGTCATCGGGCAACTGCGTGCGCAATATCACGTCGGATCAATATGCCGGCTGCGCGCGCGACGAGCTCGCCGATCCCCGAAAGTACTGCGAGTTGCTGCGGCAGTATTCCGTGCTGCATCCCGAGTTTTCCTATCTGCCAAGAAAGTTCAAGATTGCGGTCACGGGCTCGCCGAACGACCGTGCCGCCGTTGCGGTTCACGACATCGGCCTGAGGATGCATCTGAACGAAGCCGGGGCACTCGGCTTCGAGGTGCTCGTCGGCGGCGGGCTCGGTCGTTTGCCGCACATCGGGCATACGATCAGGCAATGGATCGAACCGGAGCACATACTCTCGTACGTCGAGGCGATTCTGCGAATCTACAATCTGCACGGACGCCGCGACAATATTCACAAGGCCCGCATCAAGATCATCGTCAACCAGATGGGGATCGACAAGTATCGCGAGCTCGTCGAGGCGGAGTTCGAACGCATCAAGGACGGAGCGCTCAAGGTTCCGGAAGAAGAGATCGAACGCATCGAAAGCTACTTCGCGCCGCCCGAGTATGAAGCGCTGGCCGACGAGACCGACCTGCTCTCGACACAGCGCACGGAAAGCCCCGAGTTCGCACGCTGGCTCGACAGCAACACGGTCGAGCACAAAATGCCGGGCTATGCGATCGTCAATCTGCCGCTGAAGAGCGTCGGCAGACCGCCGGGTGATATGGATGCGGATGTGATGGATGCGGTCGCCGGTCTCGCCGATCGATTCAGCTTCGGTGAGATCCGGGTCAGTCATAGGCAGAACCTGACGCTGGTCGACGTTCCCCAGCGCGATCTCATGACGCTGTGGCGGGAGCTGGATGCGCTGGAGCTTGCGCGTCCCGTGCTCGACGCCATCAGCGATATGATCTGCTGCCCGGGCCTCGACTATTGCGCGCTCGCGAATGCGCGCTCGATTCCGATTGCCGACGACATCAATCGCCGCTTTGTCGATGTGGACGACCTTGCCGATATCGGCGAGCTCAAGATCAATATTTCTGGCTGCATGAACGCCTGCGGGCATCATCACGTCGGCCACATCGGAATTCTGGGTGTCGACAAGCGCGGCAAGGAGTTTTTCCAGCTGACACTGGGCGGCTCTTCAGATCAGAATGCGTCGCTCGGTGACCGACTGGGTCCGGGTCTGCCTCAGGACGAGGTGCCGGAGGCAATCGCCGCCATAGTCGAGCGCTACAAGACGCTGCGAGAGGACGGTGAGCGCTTTCTCGATACCTACCGGCGGGTAGGCATCGAGCCTTTCAAGGAAGCCGTCTACGGCTCGGAAGAACCCAAGGCAGTCGCCTGATGGCGTTGATCAAGCAAGGCAGCCTCGCCGAAGACCCTTTCCGGCGGGTGGCGGATGAAGACAGCCTGCCGGCGTCGGGTGCCGTGCTGGTTTCGCTCGAGCGCTGGCAGAAAGATCGAGCCGAGCTGCTCGACCGCGGAAAACCGGTCGGGGTCCTGTTGCGCAGCGACCAGTCGCCGGAACTCATTGCCGACGATCTCGGCAGCATCGCTCTGATTGCGCTCGAGTTCCCGCAGTTCCGTGATGGCCGCGCCTACTCCTATGCGCGGATGCTGCGCGATCGATTCGACTACTCTGGCGAGGTGCGCGCCGTCGGCGAGGTTCTCATGGAGCAGCTGCATTTCATGCTCCGGACCGGCTTCGACGCCTTCGAGATCGAGGGGGACAATCCCTTGAGTCAGTTCGAGGCCGCAAAGTCCGATTTCACCGTCTGGTATCAGCCGACCGGGGATGGCCGTCGAACGGCGACGGAGTTGCGTCACCGTGGTCGCGGCGACGTGTAACGCGATTACCGCTGGACCGGATCCAGGCGATTCTCAGTCTCTGTCGCCGAAACGATAAGCGATTCCGAAGGAAAGCAAGGCACGATCGAGCTCGTGGCCTGAATTGTCGGCATCGCCGACGTCCTTGAACAGTTTGTAGGTGGCATGGACCGACCAGGGGCTCGAGCCATCGGCCTCGAGATTGAAATCGGCACCGAAGCCCAGACTGAAGCTCGTGCCCTCGTCATGGTATTCGAAGGTCCCGGAGGTATCGGTGTACCGAACGTCCTGGTCCCAGCTGAGGACGCCCAACGAGCCGAAAATCGAGATTCGCTCCTGGTCGTTGGGGGCCCAGCCTGCGACGTACGAGATATCGAAGCCGTCGGCGTCGAGCGCATCGGTGAAACCCCCGAACGCGGGCCCGCTGTAGGAGGGCGTGCCGAAATCCACGAACGAGGCGACGACGATCTGATGCTCCTTGATCATGTAGCCGCCGAAAACGCCGAAGGCCGTATCGACGTCGTCGCGGTTGGTCACGGTTCCGCCGATCGCGTAGTCCTGCTGCTCGGCTGCGCCGACGCTGCCTCCGACCACCCAGGTCTGCGCGCCCGCGTCGGCAACAGTGCCAAAGGCGACAAGAAAGAGGAACGATTTCAGTGAGTTCCTGATCCATAGTTGAGATACTCTAGAATTCATTCCTGTCCCTTTCACGGCCATCGCTGCGCGACGCAATCATAGCATCGGGCGGCCGACCAGGTTCATCGGCCGGGTCGCGAATGTTAGGGTTACGGGTACTGGCAAAAGCAAGAAGATCGATGAACATGACGCGAAGATCGCTGCTCCGAAAAACCCTGACGGCAGCAGGCTTTAGTGCAGCGTGGGCCGGCGTCCCGCGAGTCCTGTTGGCCCAGGACGGTGACGCTGAGGTGACCGGCAGGCTGCAATCGGACCTGCAGACTCACGGCTCTTTCGGTCTCAAGTACTCGGGGAGCCCCGGCGATCACGCCACTGCCGATTGGACGGCCGATCGTCTGCGGGCCATCGGTTACGCCGTCGAGGTGTCGGAGTTCGACGCGCCATTCTTCGTCTCCCGGACGACGGCGTTGCGAACCGGTGAGACCCTCGTCGACGTCGTGCCGCAGGCGCCGGTTCTGGTTACGGGCGATCGCGGCGTCAGCGCGCCGCTGGTCATCGTCGAGGAGGATGGCGAGGTCGGCGACGTTCGCGGCCGTATTGCCGTCGTCATTCTGCCATTCGCCAGGCACGCCGCTCTGTTCCCGACTCGCGGGATCGGGTCGACGGTCGTCGCCGCCGCTGAAGCGGGTGCAGTCGGCATCATCCTCGTCACTTCCGGCCCGAGCGGCGAAGCAATCGCGTTGAACTGTCCCGAGGACGGCCCATTCGTCCCCGTCCCGCTGGCAATACTCGCGCCCAAGGACGCACTCCCGATCATCGCGGCGGCACGGGCCGGCAACGATGCCACCCTGGTCATCGATGGCGAGGCTACGCACCGGCCCTGCAAGAACACTGTGGGCATGCTCGAACGCGGCCCGGAATGGATAGCCATGTCGACACCGCGGTCCGGCTGGTACCACTGCGTTGCCGAGCGCGGAACCGGGCAGGCCGCTTTCCTCGAGATTGCGGCCTGGCTCGAACGCAGCTACCCCGAGCATTCGGTTTTCCTCATGAACACGGGCGCCCACGAGTATTTCTTTGCCGGATCCCATCGCGTGCTGCACCATGCCCCGCCGCCGGAACGCACGGTTGCCTGGGCCCACATCGGCGCGACACTGGCAGCACGTGACGCAGTCGAAATGGACGGCGAGTGGACCATGCTCGATACGGTCGACCCGAACCGTCGTACGATGTCCACAAGCCGGGCGCGCGAAGCCGTCGTAGCAGGATTCGCGGGGCTTATTGGTCTCGACGATCCCGGTATTGTCCAGTCACAGGCCGGTGAGCTTTCAACCTTCACCGATATGGGGTTCGAGTCGGCCTTCGCCTGCATCGGGCTGCATCGGTGGTTTCATACGGTCGGGGACACGATCGATTGCGTCGATGCCCGGTTGCTGCTGCCCGTAGTCAGGGGGCATCAGGCGACGCTGGCGAGACTGATCGATGCGTAGCGAGCGAGAACTGACTGTGCGCGCGGGCTCCGGTCAGCGCAGGCCGCGATGACGCTGTTCGAGCGGATTGCGGCTGGAGAAGCAGCCGCCGTAAAGGAGTGTATGGACACTTACGGCGGTCTGGTCTGGTCGCTCGCGAGGCGATACTCGGAATCGGCCGCAGACGCCGAGGATGCCACCCAGGAGATCTTTCTCGAGCTCTGGAAGTCGGCTGGGCGTTACGACCCCGCCATGGGCAAAGAATCGACGTTCATAACAACCATAGCCCGGCGCAGACTGATCGACAGGCTCAGGGCCTCCAGTCGCCGGCCGGATACGCAGGAATACGATGACGGGCTCACGGTCGATCCAGCCACGGCGGAACGCAGCGCCGGCGACATAGCGGCCGATGTCGAGACGGCGCAGCACGCACTGGCGAGTCTGAACGAGGCGCAGCGCGAGATTCTCGTGCTCGGGATCGTCGAGGGTCTGACCCACAGTGAAATTGCAACGGCTACAGGAAAGCCTCTCGGAACCGTCAAGACCCAGATGCGGCGCGGGCTGATCCGGCTGCGTTCTTTGCTGGACGATGAGTCGGACTCGGTGGAGGGGTCGGCATGAGTTTCCGGCGCGAGCGTATAGAAGCCCTGCTTGTCGACGAGGCGACCGGAAAGCTGTCGGCCGAAGAGCGGCGTGAGCTAAAGGAGTTACTGCGCGAGAGTCCTGGTGTTGATCGCTACGCATTCGAGCGGGCGGCAGCGGCTGTATTTCTTTCAGGCCTGGCGGCACCGGCGAAACTCATGCCCGACGATCTGTCGGCGAGGATCATCGCCGCCGGCGAGCAAGCAGTGAATGAAAAGGGACGCGAAAGGGAGTGATCGGAGGATCGGCTAAGCGTCGGACAGGAGTTTCTCGCCGACCTCGACGGCCGATCTGACATCGGGCGCGTAGGCGTCGGCGCCGAGCTGGCTCCATAGCTCAGGCGTATCCTCCAGTGCCAGCCCGCCGATCAGAATCCTGGTCTCACCGGCGACCTCTCGAATCCTGGAGATCGCATCCCCGAGTGTGCTGATTTGAGTCGTCAGCGTCGCACTCAGAAGCAGAAGATCTGCTTCGAAGGCCTGCGCTGCGTGAGCAATTTCATTCGACGGCACATTGGCGCCGAGAAAGATCGTTTTCCAGCCAGCGAGCCGAAACAGATGCGACAGCGCGCGCAGACCAATATCGTGCGCATTGCCGGCGACCGAGGCCGCGAGGACGGTGTGACCTTTCTCTATCGGCGGTGCGAACTGATTTACGATCAGGGTCATGGCGGTTCGTGTCGTTTCCGTCACCAGCCGCTCTTCACTGATGCTGACGTCGCCAAGGTGCCAGAGTTGGCCGATCTCCCGCTGCGCGGGAAGGAGCACGTTCGCGTAAGCCTCGGCAGGTGACAAGTCGTCGCCAATTGCGTCGACGATCGAGGCAATCGCTTCCTCGGTTCGCGCTTCGAGACATGCGGCGAGATATTCGAGACCGAGCCGGCCATCCGCAGTGGAAGTGTCCAGGGCCGCGGCCTCGGGTTCGACTTCGGATTCGAAGGCAGCCAGTGCCAAACTCATTGGCGCGGCGATCGCACCCCGCAAGTTATCGGGTAGCTCCTGATCCAGGGCCGTTCTGATGCTTTCGAGTGCCGCTCTCAGATCCGACTCCTCGGCGCCTCGAGCGCGAACGGCTCGACGAAGCCAGTTGACGCGCCGCGCGAACAGCCCGGGCTCGTTAACGCGAACCGCGGTCGCGAGCTCGAGAATGCGCTGCTTCAGGTGAGTCTTCCATTCCGCCGAATCCAGCCCTTCGGGTGTCCGCTGCTGGCGCGACTGCAGCACGATATTGGCCGCCGACGCATAGCCGGCGGCGCTCGTCTCCAGTATCTCCGCTGCCAGTGGATTGGTTTCCGTCATGACACTTATCCCGCTGCGTTGTTATCGATGACCGTCGACTCTATGTCAAGTCCGATTCCCGCAAAGGAAAGGGGCGACGTTCAGGCCGCCCCTTCGATTTCCCGAGCGACCCCGGTTACTCCGGCAGGATCACGTTGTCGATGACGTGAATAACACCATTGGTCGCCATGATGTCAGTCGCAACAACCATCGCATTGTCGATCATGACACCGGCCGAACCGACGCTGATGTCGACCGATTGACCATTGACAGTAGCTGCTTCCGTCAGGTCGACGACCTGCTCCGCGGTCACTTTTCCGGGCACGACGTGATACGTGAGGATCGCCGTCAGCTGCTCCCGGTTTTCCGGCTTGAGCAGGTTCTCGACCGTGCCTTCAGGCAGCCTGGCGAATGCTTCGTCGGTCGGTGCAAACACCGTAAACGGACCATCGCCCTTGAGCGTATCGATGAGCTCGGCGGCCGTGAGTGCAGCAGCCAGTGTCTCGAACTGACCTGCCGCAACGGCCGTGTCGACGATGTCCATTTCGTCCTCGGCAGCGAAGGCGGCATTCACGACTGTGTTGAGTGCCAGCGCCGTGCCGATTGCGACCATCAATCCCTGAAACCTGTTCATTGCAAAAACTCCATTATTGATTAAGTGGGCCTAGAAAAACCTTGTTCATCGAGTGATTCGTGGCAGGTCCCGAAACGGATTCAGCGGCTGAAAAAAATCTCGTCGGCGAATGAATCCGCGCGCGCATCGGGATCGAAGATAAGCAGTACTACTAGACAAGGAGTACTGCCGTGTTTTCGCAGGATTCGACTCTGGCACTGCACGATCATTCGATTCCGCTGACGCCGAAGGGCAGTAAGCGGCATCGCATCGCCGTGATTGGAGCAGGCCCCGGCGGGCTCTCGGCGGCCATGTTGCTGGCCGCGCGGGGGTTTGCCGTTACCGTATTCGAGAAGGGTGAGCGTGTCGGCGGCCGGAATGCGGCTATAGTCAAAAACGGTTACAAGTTCGATACCGGGCCGACGTTTCTCATGATGAAGTTCATCCTGGATGAGCTCTTCAAGGAGACGGGCCGGCGCTCCGAAGACTACATGGACTTCACTCGTCTCGAGCCCATGTACCGGCTCCAGTTCAACGACCGGCGAATCGAGCCGACCACGGATCGCGAGGCGATGATCGCGGCACTCGAAGCGAGCTTTCCGGGCAGTGGTCCCGCGTATGACCAGTTCATGCGGCGGGAGAGCAAGCGCTTCGAGTCCATGTACCCGTGCCTGCAGAAGGACTACTCGAAGCTCGGTACCTTCTTCTCCCGGGATTTCATCAAGGCAATACCGGACGCGGCGCTCGGCCGCTCGCTGATCGACGTTCTCGGAGACTATTTCGACGACGAGAAGCTGAAGCTCTCTTTTACCTTTCAGTCCAAGTATCTCGGCATGTCGGCCTGGGAGTGCCCGGGTGCTTTCTCGATACTTCCGTATGTCGAGCATGCCTTCGGGGTCTACCATGTCAAAGGGGGGTTGAGCGAGATCTCCGAGGCGATGGCCAGAGTCTGTGAGGAGCTGGGTGTAGAGATCCGCCTGAATACGCCGGTCGAACAACTGCTGCTCGAGGGGCGCAAGGTGCGTGGTGTCGAACTGTCCGATGGCGAGCGCTTTCTAGCCGATCAGACGGTGGTTAACGCCGACTTCGGCTATGCGATGAAGCGCCTCGTTCCGCCCGGTGTACTGAAGAAGTGGACTCCGGAAAAGATCGACAAGAAGGCTTACTCGTGTTCGACCTATATGCTGCATCTGGGGCTGGATAAGGTCTACGACCTGCCCCATCACACGATTTTCTTTGCCGACGACTATCGCAAGAACATCGGCGACATCTTCGACAACAAAGTGCTCTCCGATGAGCTGTCCTTCTACGTCAGGAATGCCAGTGTCACGGACCCGACGCTCGCCCCATCGGGACACTCTTCGATCTACGTTCTGGTTCCGGTGCCAAACACGAGCGCGGACGTGGACTGGGGGCATGAAGCCCCGGCGTTTCGTGAGCGCGTGCTGCGGGCGCTGGAGGAGCGAGGCGGAATGCACGGCATCGAGGACCACGTTCGTGAGGAGGTCGAATTCACACCGAAAACCTGGGAGCAGATGAACATTCAGTTCGGCGCCACCTTCAATCTCGCGCACTCCCTGGGGCAGATGCTCTACTTTCGACCGCGAAACAAGTTCGAGGAGCTCGATAACTGCTATCTCGTCGGCGGTGGCACCCATCCCGGGAGCGGGTTACCCACGATCTACGAGTCAGGGCGCATTGCTGCAAACATGATCTCCCGCAGCTACGGCGTCGCTTTCGACTCGCACAATGCCCACGCCGGAGCCGGGATCGCATGAACTGGATCCAATTCGGGCGGCTCATCCATTCGATCTACAGCCGCAACGGAAAGTTGCCGGATCTCGACTGGATTCAGCGCCAGGGACTACTGGCCGTGAAGCTGGGTCAGGTTCACGCGCTGCGCATCGACCTGCTCGATCCCAAAAAGTGCGAGCATCTGGCGCAGCTCTATCGCCGCACTTCGCCGCTGCCCTCGGAGGATTTTTTCTCTCTGCTCGACAATTCGGGGATCGATGCGTTCACAGCGGCATTCGACTCGATCGAAGAGTCCTCTCTCGCTGCGGCATCAGTCGGGCAAGTGCACCGGGGGCGGCTGGAGCAAGGGGACGAGGTCGTAATCAAGGCAGTCAAAGCCGATTTTCGCCGACAATTCAAGGCCGACATTAAGAGCCTGAAGCGGCTGTTCCGGCTCGCGACCCGCGTCTACCCACCGCTGCGACACGTCGGTAACCCGGTCGCCATTCTCGAAGATCTCGAGGCGATGACATCAGCCGAGCTCAATCTCAGGAACGAGCTCAAGGGGCAGGAACGACTCAGGCAGATCCACGCAGAGCAAAGCCGGCAATTCGATCTCTCGCGGCTCAAGTTTCCCACAGCCTATCCGGGCCTCTCTAATGAGAACGTGCTCGTTACACAGTTCATCGATGCACCGAGCGTGGACGAGCTGCTGGACGACGATACGCTCAGGTATGAGCAGCTGCTCGATCTGTTTCGAATCCATGGCTTTTACATGTTCGTTATCGGCACATTTCACGGCGACCTGCATCCCGGCAACGTCCTCGTAGACGACGGCGACTTCTACTTCATCGATACGGCGTACATCGGTACCGTCAGCGACCGCCTGCGGCGCGGATTGTTCTCTTTCTTCGAGGCGCTGACCCGGTACGATTATTCGGGCTGCGCCGAATCGATGCACTCGATGTCGACGGCTCAGCTGAGCGAGGCGGACTTCCAGCGATTCGAGAACGCTCTGCTCGAGGTATACAAAGACTTCAAGGGCGCGACGGTTTCCGAGGTCAGTCTGACGACGAAGATGATGCAGACGATCAAGCTCGCCGTCCGTTCCGGCATGTCATTCGACAGCGGGATGTTCGGAATCATTCGCAGCCTCATGTATCTCGACGGGATGGTTCTGCGATGCAAGCCCGATGCGGATCTGATCCGCGATATGCGCGAGCCGGTCGAGGAAATGCTCGACCGATTTCCCGCGCTTGGAGGGACTTCGGAGCGGGAAGCCGAGCCCGGAGTAGAGTCGCGCATGGCCGTTTGATTGAAGTGCATCGCGGCAATAGAATCCGTTGACAACACTCAAACGGGGGAAGCTTCCATGCGCTGGTCCCATGCGGCGATATCGACTCTCGCGCTTCTTTTCGGCCCGGCTGCTTTCGGCCAGGTGGGCCACGATTTCAAGCCGGTTACCAAGGCCATGCTCGAGGATCCCGATCCGGCCGACTGGCTCATGTACAGCCGCACCTATGACGCTCAGCGCTTCAGCCCGCTCGATCAGATCAAC
>JASFSD010000056.1:0-10159 GCA_050114575.1 Gammaproteobacteria bacterium
TGTTCCTGCTGCCGCTCGCGAGCGGTTTTGTGTCGCTGCTTGCCGTTTCCTGTCTGCTCGGTCTCGCCAACGGGCTCGGCACCGGCATCGTCATGATCATCGGCGCGGATCTGTCGAGGAAGTCCGAGAATCGCAGCCAGTTCCTCGGCGTCTGGCGCCTCATGGGCGACATTGGTATGAGCGGAGCCCCGCTGATCAGCGCGGTGTTGGTCGGGATCGCAGGCCTCGGTGCGGCGAGCCTTGCCGCGGCGGGGATCGGTGTTGCCGGCGCCGTCGTCATGCTGACGCTGGTTCCGGAAACGCTCGAGCGTGCGCGGTCTCGGCGCTCTGAATTACCATAGCCCGATGCAACGAGCGATTCCCTGTTACCTCATGCGCGGCGGCAGCTCCAAGGGGCTCTACTTCGAGGCGCAGGCTCTTCCCGCGGACGAAGCCGAGCGCGACCGCATTCTGGTTGCGGCCATGGGCGAGGATCGAAGGCAGATCGACGGTGTCGGCGGCGCCCATCCGCTGACGAGCAAGGTCGCCATCGTCAGCCCGTCGGCGGAAGACGACGTCGACGCCGATTACCTGTTCGCGCAGGTCGTCGTCGGCGAGGGACGGGTCGACACGACCCCGAACTGCGGCAACATGCTCGCCGCCGTCGGTCCGTTCGCCATCGAGACCGGCATGATCCAGGCCGGTGGCGAGGAGACCCGCGTCCGCGTGCGCATGCTGAACTCGGGCAACCTCTGCGAGCTCGTTGTCCAGACACCGGACGGCCGCGTCAGCTACGAGGGCGACGCGCAGATCGACGGCGTGCCGGGCACGGCGGCGCCGATCATCTGCAACTACCTCGATGTCGCCGGTTCCGTCTGCGGCTCACTGCTACCGACCGGGCGGCTCATCGACGTGGTCGACGGTGTCGAGGTGACGGCCATCGACAACGGCATGCCCGTCGTCGTCATGCGCGCCGAGGATCTCGGGATCTCAGGCTATGAGTCGTGTCAGGATCTCGACGCGAACGCGGATCTCAAGGAACGCATCGAGTCGATCCGGCTCAAGATCGGGCCGCAGATGAATCTCAGTGATGTCAGCGCCAAGGTCGTGCCGAAGATGAGCCTGATCTCCCGGGCGCGCTCGGGCGGCCACGTCAATACGCGCACGTTCATACCGCACGACTGTCACGCGGCGATCGGTGTGCTCGGCGCCGTCTCGGTCGCGACAGCATGCATTTTGCCGGGAACCGTGGCCGAGGAGATCGCTTCGGTTCCGGACGGCCCGATGAAGCAGATGTCGGTCGAGCATCCATCGGGCGAATTCTCGGTCACGCTCGAGGTCGCAGGCTCCGAGCAGGATCCCGAGATCGTCAAGGCGGGTCTGTTGCGGACGGCGCGGCTCATCATGCGCGGTGAGGTGCTCGTGCCGTGATGGCCGCGTCGAGCGAATTCAACTTCGAAATGCGAGCCGACAGATATGTGCGAGCCGACGGATGTCCACAAGCCTGCAGCTGGCGATGAGTGAGTCGAAAACGGTCCTCGCGTTCGATGTCTACGGCACGCTGATCGACACGGCCGGCGTCGTCGCCGAGCTGCGCACTGTCGTCGGTGATCGGGCCGAGGAATTCTCGCGCATCTGGCGCGACAAGCAGCTCGAGTATTCGTTTCGCCGGGCGCTGATGCGGCGCTACGTCGACTTCGCCGTCTGTGTCGAGCAGTCGTTCGATCTAACGGCGGCCCTGCTCGGTGCGAGCCCGACGGCCGAACAGCGGCAGAGGCTGCTCGGCGCCTTCACGGTCTTGCCCGCATTCGATGATGTTGCCGCGTGCCTCGATCAACTCGAGGACAGTGGTTTCGGGGTCTATGCGCTCTCGAACGGCTCGGCGAGCGCCGTCGAGACGCTGTTGACCGAAGCCGGGATCAGAACCCGATTCGACGACATCGTCAGCGTCGAGGAGGTGACGACCTTCAAACCCGACCCCGCCGTCTACGATCGATTTCTCGAGCGCGCCGACGTCGCCGGTGCCGATGCCTGGCTTATCTCGGGCAACCCATTCGACGTGATCGGCGCGGTCTCTGCCGGGATGCGGGCGGTCTGGGTCCGGCGCAGCGAGGCCGCCGTGTTCGATCCCTGGGAGATTCAGCCGACGTTGACTGTGCCGGGTCTGATCCGCCTCAGGGACAGAATCGAGCAGTTCAACGCGCGACGCTGATGACCTCGGGCTCCATGTAGGACTTCAGTCCCAGGTGTGAATACTGGCGGCCGAGGCCGGACTCCTTGGCGCCGCCGAAAGGCACGACGGGCGACGTCGCCCGGTGCATGTTGACCCAGGCCGTCCCCACTTCGAGCCGCGCGGCGATGGCTTTGCCGCGCTCGATGTCGCTGGTCCAGACCGAGCCGCTCAGGCCGAACTGCGTGTCGTTGGCACGGGCGATCGCGTCCTCGAGGTCGCTGTACTTGAGGATCGGCACGACGGGACCGAACTGCTCGCCGGTAACCAGCCGGCTGTCTTCGGCCACGTCGGTGACGAGCGTCGGCGGAATGAAGTAGCCGGGCTCATCCGGTATCGCGCCGCCGCAGAGGATCGTCGCACCCGATGCCTTGATCTCGGCGATCAGGTCGCAGACCTTGTCGTACTGCATTCTGTTCTGCAGCGGACCCAGCGTCGTTTCAGGGTCCAGGCCGTTGCCGACTCGCGCGTTGCCTGCCTCCTCGACCAGCGCCTGGCACAGTTCGTCGTAAATGCTCTCGTGCGCATAGATGCGCTTGATCGCCATACAGACCTGGCCGGAATTGACGAACGAGGAGAAGAAAACCTTTTTCGCGATTGCCTTCGGGTCGACGTCGTCGAGGATGATGGCGGGGTCGTTGCCGCCGAGCTCGAGCGTCAGGCGCTTCATCGTGGCCGCGGCGCTGGCGTAAACCTTCTTACCGGTTTCCACCGATCCCGTGAACGAAATCTTGTCTATGTCCGGATGACTGCTCATGAGCTCGCCGAGCTCATCGCCGGCCGCGAGCACGTTGACGACACCGGGAGGGACGAGCTCCTTGAGCAGCTCGCCGAGCTTGAGCGTCGTCAGCGGCGTGTACGGCGACGGCTTGAGAACGACGGTGTTGCCGGTATACAGCGCCGACACCAGCGGCCCGAGCGCCAGGTTCACCGGCGCATTCCACGGCGTGATGATCCCGACCACGCCGAGCGGGCGGTAATGCAGCTCGATCAGCTGCTGGTCGGTGTCGATCAGTGTCTCGACGCGTATCTCGATCCGCGCCATGCCTTCGGAGCCCGCCGCGCCGCGGTCGATTTCCGCGACGGACTGACCGATGGGCTTGCCCTGCTCGGTCGTCAGAAGCTCGGCGAGCGCGTCCTGATGCTCGCGTAGCGCGTCGGCCAGCTTGCCGATGACGCCGGCTCTCGCCTCGAAGGCAAGCGAACCCCACGCAGGTGCGGCGCGCCGTGCAGCACCGACGGCGCGCTCGAGGTCGTCGGGGCCGGCGGCAGGGCAGCGGGCGAAGACCTCGCCCGTGGCCGGATTGATCACGTCGAGGTGCGCCCGGCTCTGGGTCAGCTCGCCGTCGATGAGAAGCGAGAAATCCGTGCGCAGCGCGTCGCTCGTGGCAGCCTGGAGCGTCATTTTGTGTCTCCGTGGGGGTCGTTCTGGATGTAGAACGGCTGTGATAACCTAATCGGCTGAGAATAATACACGAACCATTCTCGTATTCCCTTCGCGAAAGCCTCCGGAGATTTGCATGAAAATTGTCATGATTGGCCAGGGTGCGTTCGGCCAAAAGCACCTGGATGGACTCAAGAATATCGACGGCGTAGAGGTCGTCAGCCTCGCCGGCGGAAGTCCGGAATCGGTCGAGGCCGTTGCCAAGAAATACGGCATACCGCACTGGACCTCGGACCTCGCCGAGGCGCTCGAGCAGCCGGGCGTGGACGCGGCGATCATCGCTTCGCCGACACAGATGCACTCCGCCCAGGCCATTCAATGCCTCGAGGCGGGCAAGCACGTCGAGATCGAGATCCCGATTGCCGACTCGCTCGCGGACGCCGAGGCGATTGCGAATGCTCAGAACAAGAGCGGTCGCATTGCAATGGCAGGACACACGCGCCGCTTCAACCCGTCGCATCAGTGGGTGCACAACAAGATCGTCGCCGGCGAGCTCAAGCTGCAGCAGATGGACGTGCAGACGTATTTCTTCCGCCGTAAGAACATCAATCTCGAAGGTAAGCCGCGCAGCTGGACCGACCACCTGCTTTGGCACCATGCCTGTCACACGGTCGATCTGTTCCAGTATCAGACCGGTGAAACCGCGTCCGACGTCTTCGCGCTCGAAGGGCCGCATCACCCCGAGCTCGGCATCGCCATGGACATGAGCATCGGGTTGAAGTCGCCGTCGGGAGCGCTCTGCACGCTATCTCTGTCGTTCAACAACGATGGTCCGCAGGGCACGTTCTTCCGCTATATCTGCGACAACGGAACCTACGTCGCCCGCTATGACGACCTCTTCGACGGCAAGGACAATCCGATCGACCTGTCGGGCGTTGCGGTATCGACCAACGGCATCGAGCTGCAGGACCGCGAGTTCGTCGCCGCAATTGCGGAAGGCCGCGAGCCGAACAGCAGCGTCGCACAGGTGCTGCCCGCGATGCAGACGCTGGACCGTCTGGAGCAGTGTTTTGGCTGAGCAGCCGCAGGCGGACGCTCCCCGGAAGGACATTCCGGTCTGCATGGCGCCGGACCCGGATACGCGGGTTCCGACATACAAGCCGCCACCTGGAGCCTGCGATGCGCACTGCCATATCTTCGGTCCGGGCGACGTTTACCCGTATTCGCCCACCCGCAGCTATACGCCGCCCGACGCGCCGCTCGCGCGGTTCAAGGAGCTGCAGGCGACGCTGGGACTCGAGCGGGCCGTGCTCGTCAATGCCAGCTGTCATGGTGACGACAACACCGTCATTCTCGATGCGATCGCTCAGAGTGAGGGGCGGTACCGCGGCGTTGCCAACGTCAGCGGCTCGGTGACCGATGCCGAGCTCGAACGCCTCGATGAGGGCGGCGTGCGCGGCATTCGCTTCAACTTCGTGCAGCACCTCGGCGGCACGCCCGATCTCGATGTCTTCGACGAGCTCGTGCATCGCGTCGCGCCGCTCGGCTGGCACGTCGTGCTGCATTTCGACGCCAAGGACCTCGTCGATTTCGGCGACATGCTGCGCAATCTTCCCGTGCCTTTCATCATCGACCACATGGGCCGCGTGCCGACCAGGGACGGTCTCGACCAGGAGCCGTTCAAGATCCTGCTCGAGACGGCGCGCATGGAGAACTGCTGGATCAAGGTCTGCGGTGCAGAGCGCATCTCGTCGGCCGGGCCTCCGTTCACGGACGCCGTGCCGTTCGCGCAGGCCGTGCTCGAAGTCGCACCGGAGCGGACGCTCTGGGGAACCGACTGGCCGCATCCGAATATCAAGCGCCACATGCCGAACGATGGCGATCTCGTCGACCTGATTCCTCTCTTCATGCCCGACCCCGCGCTGCAGCAGGCCGTCCTCGTCGACAACCCGCACCGCCTCTACGGCTTCGGCTGAGAGGGGTCAGAGCCCTTCTTGGGCTGAGAGGGGTCAGAGCCCTTTTGAGGTCAACGCGGGGCGGTCCGATCACCTGCCCTGGTTTTCAAGACACGCCGTGAAGCCGTCCCTGGCGGCTCCGCGCGCGCGTCCTGCGCGCGAGGGTCTCGAAAACCAGGGCAGGCGCTCGGACCTCGGTCGAGCAGAAGGGCTCTGACCCCTCTCAGCCGAAGGCGTCGAGGGCGACGGTCTTGATCAGGGCGTGGATCGGCTGGCCGGGCTCGAGCGCGAGGTCGTTCGCCGCATCGCGCGTGATGCGCGCCTTCAGTTGCTGGTCGCCCGCCGCCAGCGTGACCATGACCTGCTCGTCACCTGCCGCCTCGAGCGCGCGAACTGTCGTTGCCAGGCTGTTGCGGATGCTGATGCCGGTTGGCCGCTCGATGGCCAGTATCACGTCCCGGGGATGGATGCGCAGACGGATCTTGTCGCCGACGCTGCAGGCGAAATGCGGAATGCGCAATTCTCCGCCGGACATCGACACCGTCGTCAGGCCGTCGGTCTGTGCGCTGACCTCGGCTTCGAGCACGGCACCGGGTTCGCCGAGGTGCGTCAATTGCTCGAAGTCGCTGCGCTCGAGAATTTCTCGGGCGCTGCCGCTGGCCACGTTCTTACCGTCGGCAAGCAGGACGACCTCGTCGGCGAGGTAGACGAGCTCGTCGACGTCGTGGGTCACGAGGATCACCGGGATACCGTAGCGAGTCGGGAGCTCTCGGATCAATCGTAAGAGCCCGGCCTTGCGCGGCTGATCCAGCGAGCTCAGCGGCTCGTCCATCAGCAGCAGATCGGGGTTGGCGAGCAACGCGCGTGCGATCGCGACGCGTTGCCGCTCGCCGCCGGACAACGAGCCTGTGTGCCGATTCAGGAGCTTCGCGAGACCGAAAGCTTCGACTGTCGGCTCGAAACCGATCTCCCCCTTGCGCCCCCCGGAGCGTCGCGGAAAGCGCAGGTTGCCCTCGACGTCGAGATGGGAGAAGAGCCTGCCGTCCTGAAACACGAAGCCCGTGGCGCGTTGCTCCGGTTTGCGGAACCCGGTCGGTCCCTGCCACTCGAGGTCGCGGAACATCACCGACCCCTGCGCGGAGCGCTCGAGCCCCGCGATGACGCGAAGCAGCGACGTCTTGCCGGAGCCGTTGGCGCCGAACACGGCCGTGATGCCGGTGAGGTCGAGCGATTCGGAAACCGCAAGACGGAATTCCTTGCGCTCCAGTGCGATGTCGAGCTCGAGCCGGCTCATCAGGCGGGGTAACGGACGGGCATGCGCCGGTTGAGACTGAATATCAGCAGCAACAGCACGAACGAAAGGATCAGCAATCCGGCCGAAAGGACGTGCGCCTGGGCGTAATCGAGCGTTTCGACATGCTCGAAGACCGCGATCGATATGACCTTGGTGCGGCCGGGAATGCTGCCTCCGACCATGAGCACGACGCCGAACTCGCCGAGCGTGTGAGCGAAGACGAGGACCATGGCGGAGAGATAACCACGCGATGCCTGCGGCAGCGCGACATCGAGAAACCGCTTCATCGGCGATGCACCGAGTGTCGCGGCCGCCTCGAGCGGTCCCCTGCCCATGGCCTCGAACGCGTTCTGCAACGGCTGAACGGCGAACGGCAGCGAATAGACGATCGATGCAACGACGAGCCCGGTAAACGAGAATGTCAGCGTCGTGTCGGTGATCTCGACCCAGATTCTTCCGATCCAGCCGGCTGGCCCGAGCAGGATCAGCAGGTAGAACCCGAGCACCGTTGGCGGCAGGACCAAAGGCAGCGCGACGACGGCTTCGACAGGCGCCCGCGCGCGGCTCCTGGTGAAGGCGAGCCACCACGCCAGTGGCGTTGCTATCAGCAGAAGCAAGACAACGGTCAAAAGGCCCAGCTTCAGGCTGACCCAGAGCGGACCGAGCTCGAGCGCAAACATGGCGCAATGGTGCCACGTGCTATTCTGAGCGCAAATGAAAAGAAGAATCGTTCTTGCTTTGACCGGTGCCAGCGGCGCCAATTACGGCGTGCGTTTGCTCGAGGAGCTCGGCAAGTCGGCCGATGTCGAGACGCACCTCATCGTCTCGAAAGCCGGTTACCTGAACCTCGCGACCGAGCTTGAGACGGGCCGAAGCGAGATCGAGGCGCTGGCCGACGTCGCCTACTCCGACAGCGACATCGGCGCTGCGATCGCGAGCGGGTCGTTCAAGACCGACGCGATGATCATCGCCCCGTGCTCGATGCGCACTCTGGCCGGAGTCGCAACCGGGCTCGCGTCATCGCTGATCACGCGGGCGGCGGATGTGACGCTGAAAGAGCGGCGCAGACTCGTGTTGCTGACGCGGGAAGCGCCTTTGAATCTGATCCATCTGCGAAACATGACGACCGTGACGGAAATGGGCGGGATCGTGTTTCCGCCCGTGCCGGCCTTTTATCTGGGGCTCGAGAGCATCGAGGCCATGGTCGACCAGACGGTCGGGCGAATCCTCGAGCTGGTTGGAGTCGATTCGCCCCTGCTCGAACGCTGGCGGGGCGTCAACTCCGGGTCGAGCTGAGCGTCTCAGTCCTCGGCCGAATCCTCGGTGCAGACGACCGGAATCTTCTTTCTTTCCGCGTAACAGGTGGCAAGGCCCAGCGCTTCGTCGGTCGACATGGGTTGCCGCAGCACCAGCGTTTTCACGTGCACGCGATTCACAGCTTCGTCCAGGCGCTGCTTTTCGACGAACCGTTGGATCGTGGCAAGCGTCACCGTGTCGTCCAGAGGGTCGCTGCACGTGCTGACACGCACGTAGTCTCCGCTGAGATTCTCTTCTAATTCGTTTTTCGCAACGATCTTGACGGGCATCATGGGAACTCCCCGAAAAAACTCTTCAAACGTTGCCCGTATAGAAGCAATTGGCGTGCCAACGCCGAAACCTCAGCGTTTCCGCTGAATCTGCGATTCTTATGTCTAAACCGGCTGACGCGATGCGTCAGTTCCTGACGCTACTGCGGACGAGTTGTCAACGAGCAGTAGCCGCGATTCAACGTAAGCTCGGCGAGGGGCTGATGATGCTCAGGAACTCGCTGCGGGTGCGCGGGTCCGACCGAAACTGGCCGAGCAGCTGGCTGGTAATCATGGAGACGCCCTTCTTGTGCACACCCCGGGTCGTCATGCACTGATGCTGGCCTTCCACAATGACGCCGACGCCTTTGGGCTTGAGCACGTCCTGTATGCAGTTGGCGATCTGCGCCGTCAGCGATTCCTGCACCTGCAGACGTCTGGCGAATGCCTCGACGACGCGGGCCAGCTTGCTGATGCCGACGACCTTGTGGTCGGGCAGGTAGCCGACGTGAGCCTTGCCGATGATCGGGGCCATATGATGCTCGCAGTGCGACTCGAACTGAATGTCCCGCAGAACGATCATCTCGTCGTAACCGTCGACTTCCTCGAAGGTGCGTCTGAGATAGTCGACGGGATCCTCCTGGTAGCCGCCGCACCAGTCTTCCCAGGCGCGCACGACGCGGCCGGGTGTTGCCTTGAGGCCCTCGCGCTCCGGGTCGTCACCGACCCACAGCAGGAGAGTACGGATGGCTTGCTCGGCTTCTTTTCTCGACGGTCGGCTCAAGATCGTTTCCTCGGTGGTTGATCCACAAACGACGGTCCGCAGACTGCCGCGCAGTCTAAGTGGGCCAAATTGAGAGCGCAACAAATGCCGCTCGGGCTTGCCAACGCCGCATTGCGGGTTATCGTTGTCGTGTGACCAGTGACGCAGCGCCCCGATGGCCCGAAAATCCGGCTCTCTTCCTCGACCTCGACGGCACCCTGCTCGAGTTCGCCGATGATCCGGCCAGCGTCGAAGTCGGCCAGACCCTTCGAGCGCTTCTCGATCGGCTGCAGCAGATCACGAGCGGGGCGCTCGCCTTCGTCAGCGGTCGGTCACTTGCCGATCTCGACCGGCTGCTCGGCCCCGGGCAGTTTCCTCTCGCTGCGGTGCACGGACTCGAGCGTCGGGATGCCAAGGGCAGGCAGACGAGCGCGGCGGTCGACGAGACGGAGATACTGCGCGTGAGGGAGGCGCTGCAGGAAATCGCAGACCGGTATCCGGGCACGAAGCTCGAGAACAAGGGAATTACACTGGCGCTCCACTATCGGCGACGGCCTGAGCTCGAGGAAGAGCTGGTCGCCGCGGTCGAGCAGCGGCTGAACGCGATTGCTTCCCGGCTCAAGTTGATGCGGGGTAATCACGTCCTCGAAATAAAGCCCGGCAGCAGCAACAAAGGCACTGCTATTGCTGCCTTTATGAAGGAACAGCCATTCAGGGGGAAGACGCCGGTGTTTATAGGAGATGACGTCACGGACGAGGACGGCTTTCGAGTCGTCAACGATCTCGGTGGAGTGGCGGTGAAAGTCGGCTCCGGGCAGACGGCCGCGAGCTACCGGCTGTCGGATACCCGAGCGGTGCTGTCCTGGCTCGGTGAGCGCGTCGCGGGAGGCTGCCGGTGAGCAGTCTGGATCTCAGCATTATCGGCAACTGCCAGATTGCCGTGATCGTCGATCGCCTCGGCCGCTTCGTCTGGGGCTGCTTTCCCCGCT
>JASFSD010000057.1:0-10074 GCA_050114575.1 Gammaproteobacteria bacterium
TTCCCCGATGATCGTGCCCCAGGCGAATTGCAGGTCGAGCCACACGAACGCGACGAAATGCATTGCGATGTAGAAGAAGCTGAAGAGCCCGAGCAGTCGTCTCAGCCGCGCGAGCACATTGAGGCCAGTTAGAATCCTTACGGGCGTTACCGCGAGAGTGATCAGAAGCAGATTCAGCCCGGTCTTGCCCAGCGTGTCGAGCACCTCGGCAACGGGATCGGCGCCGAGACCGGGGCCGAGATTGAATGCCCCCGCGGTCAGCAGCGCAAACGGCGCCAGACACGCCACCCAGACGAGGGCCTTGATCAGGCCCAGCTGCCACCGCTGCATGGACAATCCGGTTCAGTGATTCCGGATCAGGTCCATTCCGCTGTAAAGGCTCGCCACCTGTTCGGCGTAGCCGTTGAACATCAGCGTCGGCTGGCGGACGGTATTGAACAGGCTGCCGCCGAGCACGCGCTCACTCGCCTGGCTCCACCGAGGATGAGCTCGATTCGGGTTCACATTCGAGTAGAAGCCGTACTCGTTGGGGGCGTACTGGTTCCAGCTCGTCGTCCAGGTCCAGCCGGTCTCACGCCGTGGTTCTTCGGCGATGCGCGGCGGCTCATCGGTGAAATGAATTCTGACGATGGACTTGATGCTCTTGTAGCCGTATTTCCACGGCACGATGAGACGAATGGGCGCACCGTTCTGGTTGGGCAGGACCTTGCCGTAGAGTCCGACCGTTACCAGCGTCAGCGGGTGCATGGCCTCCTCGATCGTCAGTCCTTCCCGATACGGCCAGTCCAGTATCGGGCTGCGAAGCCCCGGCATCTGGTTCCGGTCGGCAAGGGTGAAGAACTGAACGTACTTGGCGTTGGAGTTCGGCTCGAATCGTTTTAGCAGGTCGGCCAGCGGAAAACCGACCCAGGGGACGACCATGGACCATGCCTCGACACAGCGGAAACGGTAAATCCGCTCCTCGAGCGTGTGGGGCCTGAGAATGTCCTCGAGCGTATAGGTGCCGAGCCGATCCGCTTCACCCGTTACCTGCACCGACCAGGGATCGGTCTCGAGCGTATGCGCATTGCGTGCAGGATCCGCTTTGTCGGTGCCGAATTCGTAGTAGTTGTTGTAAGTGGTCACATCGTCCCAGGAATTGGGCTCGAGGTCCGGCGAATCGGCCCAGGGCTCGACACCGGCAAATTCCCCGTCAGCGGGCATGGAGGCCGCATCGGCGCTCTGCTGGCACGCTGGGAGAAGGCCCATGGCTACGGCCCCGGCGACGAGCTTGCGCCGGTTCATGTAGACGTCTTCGGGAGTGATTTCCGAAGGCTTGATCTGGTTCTTGACGGTTGTCATTGCTGTCACCTCGCACGGGTCCTGTTGGATTAGACCGTAGATCGGGGGCGAATGTTGCGCCTCAGGCCCTGAATTGGCATTGTAGATCATGCTGAGCGGCGTTACCGCCTCGGCGAAGAACAACAAACCCGGGGGGGAACTCATGAAGCTGATTACCGCGGTCGTCAAGCCGTTCAGGCTCGACGATGTCCGGAACGCGCTGGCCGAGGTCGGCGTACAGGGAATGACTGTGACCGAAGTTAAAGGTTTCGGTCGTCAGCGCGGCCATACCGAGCTGTACCGGGGCGCCGAATACGTCGTCGACTTTCTGCCGAAGGTAAAGGTCGAGGTTGCCGTGACCGACCAACTCGTCGAGCAGGTCGTCGAGGCCATCATCGAGGCGGCAAAAACCGGAAAAGTCGGCGACGGCAAAATCTTCATAACGAGCCTGGATCAGGTCTACCGGATTCGCACCGGCGAAACCGGCGATCAGGCCATCTAGCCCGGGAGAATAATTATGAAATCCATCTGCAAGCCAGTGCCTGCAGCGGCTGCGCTCGGCCTGCTGCTGCCGTCGCTGGCCCAGGCGCAGTCGATCGATACCGGCGACACGGCCTGGTTGATGACGGCAACGGCGCTCGTCCTCTTCATGACGCTGCCGGGGCTCGCATTGTTCTACGGCGGTTTGGTCAGAACCAAGAACGTTCTGAGCGTACTGATGCAGTGTTTCGCGATCTGCTGTGCTGTCAGTGTCACCTGGCTGCTGGTCGGCTATTCGATGGCGTTCAGCGGCACGGCCTTCAGCGGCTTCGTCGGTGGCTTCTCGAACGCACTCCTCGCCGGCGTGGGGGTCGATTCGGTCAGTGGAACGATTCCCGAAACCGTCTTCGTCATGTTTCAGCTGACCTTTGCAATCATTACTCCGGCGCTGGTTGTCGGCGGCTTTGCTGAGCGCATGCGGTTCTCGGCGATGCTGGCGTTCTCGATACTCTGGGTCGTGATCGTCTACTTCCCGGTCACACACTGGGTATGGGCCGAAGACGGGTGGCTGTTTGCCCGGGGGTTCAGGGATTTCGCGGGCGGCGCCGTGGTGCACGTCAATGCCGGCGTCGCGGCGATCGTCGCCGCCCTGGTTCTCGGCAATCGCAAGGGCTTTCCGGAAGAGCCGATGCCGCCTCACAATCTTACGATTACGGTCGCGGGTGCCTCGATGCTCTGGGTTGGCTGGTTCGGCTTCAATGGTGGCAGCGCGCTGGCGTCCGGCGGTGCCGCCGGAATGGCGATACTCGTTACTCATATTTCCGCGGCGGCGGGCTCGCTGGCCTGGATGGGGATGGAGTGGATTCGCTTCGGTAAGCCCAGCGTTCTCGGCATCGTCACCGGCATGGTCGCCGGGCTCGGCACGATCACTCCGGCTTCGGGTTTCGTCGGGCCGGCGGGCGCTCTGGTCATCGGCCTCGTGGCCGGGGTCGTGTGCTTCCTGGCGACTCAGACCGTCAAGCGCAAGCTCAAGATCGACGATTCGCTCGACGTCTTTCCTGTGCACGGCATTGGCGGTTTTCTCGGGTTGCTGCTGACGGCCCCGTTCTCGGTCTACCTTGGCGGCCTCGGTCTCGACGACGGCCAGACGGTCGCCGGGCAGTTCGGTGTCCAGATGACAGGTGCCGTTGCGACGCTCGTCTGGTGTGGCGTCATGACCTTCGTGCTGTTGAAGATCGTCGGCGCGATGACGCCGCTCAGGGCCGAGGATGACGATGAGCGTCAGGGTCTGGACCTGACGCAGCACGACGAGCGGGGCTACAACCTCTAGCGCCTGGCGCGATCAGGCGTTGCGGCCGGCGGGTAGTCTGAAGCTCACTGCGAGGCCCCCGCCCGGCCGGTTCCGCGCCTCGACCCTGCCGCCGTGGCGCTCGATGATGCGCGCCGCGATCGCGAGTCCGAGTCCGTAACCACTCTGCTTGTGGTCGCGGCTCGAGTCGACGCGATAGAAGGGCTCGAACAGCCGGTCGAGATCCTCGTCCGGCACGCCGGGACCGTTGTCGGCAACGGTCAGTGTGACCTCCCGCGGAGCGGCCTGCAGCCGCACCTCGACCTTGGAGCCCGGTCCGGAGTGCAGGACGGCATTGCGAATGACGTTCTCCACGGCACTCGCAAGCTCACCGGGATTACCTGAAATCGCCGGTGTCGAGCGTGCATCGAAAGCGATGTCGGTCTCCGGCTGCTCGAAGCTCGCGTCGGCGACGGCCTCCGCGACGAGCTCCTTCAGATCGACGTCGACATGCTGCTCGAGGCTCGACGAGCGCAACCTCGCCAGAGT
The DNA here is from genome assembly GCA_050114575.1 of Gammaproteobacteria bacterium. GTDB lineage: Bacteria > Pseudomonadota > Gammaproteobacteria > Steroidobacterales > Rariloculaceae > DATCZB01. Next base: position 3,638 of record JASFSD010000057.1, read on the forward strand.
CAGGATCTGGCCGACGAGCTGATCGAGCCGCTCGGTTTCCTGGTCGATGCGTTCCAGATCCTGCCGCGCCGAATCGTCGGCCTTGCGCTCGGCCAGCGCCAGGGCGACCCGAATCCGCGCGAGCGGTGACCTGAGCTCGTGCGAAACGTCCCGCAGCAGCATTTCCTTGCCGTTGATGAGCGCCTGAATCCGCTCGGCCATCGCGTCGAAGTCCCGTGCCAGCGTGCCGACTTCATCGTGCCGTTGATCCACCGGTGCGCCGACTCGTGCATCGAGCCTGCCGGCAGCCAGGGCTCGCGTCGCTCGCTGCAACCTGACGATGGGTGCAGAAAAGGATTTTGCGAGCATCAGCGCCGTACCTGCCGCGATGATGATCGCCAGAGTCACGACGCCGAACTGAGTCGCCGGCAGTGCGAGAATATTGAGCAGCGTAATTTCCGTCGGTATGAACAGGAGCCGATAAGCATCGTTTCCGTTCGGCGAAACAATGATCTCGGTCAGCTGCTGGCTGAATCGGTTGCGGCGCGAGCCGAAGTCCTGGAACGGCCGATCGCTGGGTCGATCGCTCTCCGGGCCCAGAATCCACTGGTACCGGCTCGGCAGCTCACGTGCCAGCAGGTCGTTGCCACCGTCATCGACGATATACAACCGTCTGCCCGGAACCGGAGTCTGATTCTGGCGCAGCCAGTCCGTCAGCTCGTCATGGCCGCCGCGGTTCAGGGCCTGCTGCGCGCGATTGATAATCGGTTCACGAATTTCGAAATCGAAGTCGAGTGACTGGCGCACGATGCTCTGACCGATGTTCCAGCCCATCGTGACGGCCGCGACCATGGCGAGCGTCATCGCGACGCCCAGCGTGATGAACAGTTTCCAGAACAGCTTCATTGATCTGCTTCCGGCGTAACGAGCACGTAACCGCTGCCGCGTACGCTGCGGATCTGGATTTCCGACTCGCCATCCTGCGACAGCTTCTTGCGCAGGTTGCTGATGTGGGTGTCGAGGCTGCGGTCGTCGGGAAGCAGGGCGCGGCCGAGCGCCGCACGCGTCAGCGCTTCGCGTGAGACAACCTCACCGCCGGAACGCATCAGCGTAACCAGCACGATGAATTCGGCATTGGTCAACTTGAGCGGTTGCCCGTCGAGAAAGGCTTCCCGCCGTTTGTAGACAGCGCGCAGCGGCCCGACCTCGATTTCGGTTTGCTCGCTCGTCTCCTCCTCACCCATGCGGCGGAAAATCGCCTTGATTCGTGCGACCAGCTCACGGGGATTAAACGGCTTGGCGAGGTAGTCGTCGGCTCCCATCTCGAGGCCGACGATGCGGTCGATGTCGTCGCCGCGCGCCGTCAGCATGAGCACGGGGGTCTTCGAGCCCGAGTCGCGAAGCTGCCGCAGGACTTCGAAACCGGACAGGCCCGGCAGCATGACATCGAGAATGATCAGGTCGAAGGCTGTCTGCTGGGCCTCGCGCAATCCCAGAGTGCCGCTGGAAACTGCCGTGAGGTGCAGGCCTTCGGCAGCGAAATACTCACCGAGCATCTCCGAAAGACGCGCGTCGTCATCGATGATGAGGATATTGTTTCCGGTCATTGGTCTCATCCAGGATTCAAGTTGCCACAAGACGCCGCCGGGCCGAAGCCAAGGCAGCAAATCTTGAGCGTGACTTGAGAAAAATCAAGATCCTGCGTCGAATTGCGGTCGCTGACGACGTGTCGGCTCAGTCGCTGCTCAATCCGGCTGCTTCCGGGTCGAAGCGAAATTCGTTGCGCCGCGCCCTTCTCGTTGCGACCAGCTCACCGTTTACGATGCGCGGCCGGAATCTGGCTTCCCGGTACTGGCGCAGGAAAGCGCCGTCCTTGAATCCTTGCGGATACGAATCGGTGACCTCGACATCGCGGGCCCGCCCGGCTCGGTCCACTGTGAAGCGCACCACGACGTAACCGCTCGGCGCGCCGAAATCCGTGCTCAGCCCACGGCTGCTGATCGGGTCTATCTCGACGACAGTCAGCCCATCGAACCATTCGCGACGCAGCTCCGCGCCGTTCGGCAAGGTTCCCAGATAGTTCCATGCGGCGAGATAATCGTCGCCGATCGCGCCGGATCGGCTGAACTCGACATTCCAGTCGGCGATTTCCACGTGCAGCTCGGCCAGCAGCAATGCCGGCGGGTCGGGCAATTCTTCGACCATCTCCAGTGCGTCCCGCAGGCCGCTAAGGCCAAGACCGTCACCGTTATCTTCCTCGCGATAGCTCGCGGCCCGCTCGCGCAGTGCCCTGACTGTCAGCAGCGGCTCGTCCTCGTGGTCCCGATTGAGCATCCGCAGGATTTCGAAGTAGATCCGGCGCTCCTCGTCGAACTGGCGGTGCCTGCGCAGCCAGGCCGCGTATTTGTACCGGGCCTCGAGAGCCTCGAGCGATGTCTCGTCGTGAGTTCGCTCTACCAGGGTCAGTGCCTCGATTTGCAGGTCCCGTGCTTCCTCGAGCTGACCGAGCCTCTCTGCGGCTGCGGTCATGCTGTCGATTATCGCGAGCTGGTCTTTATTCAAAAGCCCGAAGTTCCGCCGGCCGATCGTGCGGGCTTCGCTGTAAGCCGAGATCGCGCTACCGTAATCGCCCGCTGCATCGTAGTTCTCGCCGAGGTCCAGATACGGATCGATCAAGACAGGCGACAGCGGGCCCTCCTGCTCCGAATAAACATCTATGGCGTTCAGAATGCTCGCTTCAGCGGCGGTGAAGTCGCCGCCGCGCCTGTAAATATCGGCGATGAGGAGGTGGGTCTCGGCCAGGCGCGGGCTGTCTTCGCCGAACTCGGCAGCCGCGAGCTCGAGCAATCGGGCCTGAAGCGCTGCCGCAGCCTCGAAGTCGCCGGCTTCAGCGAGCTCTTCCATGCGGATCCGCGTCTCGAGCCAGTTTTCCGGCGCCGGTTGCTCGACCCCGGCCTCGCCACCCGGGGCGGCCTCATCAACCGCTGCTTCCTGGCCATGGGCCGTCGCCATCGCGATGGCGACGCAGCAATGGGCAAGCAGGAATGCTCCAGTCGGGGTCTTCACAATCAAACGGCCAAGAAAGTCCGGTGCGCACGCCATTATCAATCGTACCGTCAATTTAGCCAGGACCCCAAGTCGCGGATTCGTAATCGTTCCGCCGGCTCGGGATGATTCACCCGTTTGTGACACAACTCCCGGCAATTGTAGACAAAATCGTTTAGTTTCAATGTGTTCTGCCGCCTGAATAATAGATCGTCCGCGACCATGGACCTTGAGAAGAGCCTAAATAGCCTGCACGGGCGCCTGAACTCGATGCAGGACGAATTCCAGCGCGACCTTTCGACGCTGATCAGCGAGCTCGAGGGTGCGCTCAAGTCCGCGGAGCAGCTGGGTTCGGCGGCCGCCAACCGGAACGAGCGCGTGAAACGGCTCGAAGCCAGGACCGAAGGGCAGAACAGCGTCATCGAGACGCTCAGCCAGGAAGCAGAGGAGTCGCACGACTTGCGCAGCAAGGTTCGCGATCGCGATCTGGAAATTGCCAGGCTTACGCGAGAGCTAGATACCAAGAACGAGCTCATCCGCGCGCTGCGCCGCCAGCTGGAGGCTGCGCGGTCGATCTATGCCAGGTCCGGAACGGGGGCGGTTTAGGCATTCCTCATTTGAACAGGTCCTCTGCCTGCCGCAGGGCCGCGTCTTCCTCGGAGCCTTCGCCTTCTCTCGGCGGCTGCTCCTCATCGCTGCCGAACAACGAGTCCAGCTGAGCCCGTGCGCAGTCTTCGGCGCGCTTCTCGCTGCCGTTGAAAGCTTCCGGATTTGGCCGAAAATAGTCGCAGAAGTTTGCGGCAGTCTTGTTGCGGAATTCCGGAGCGTCTTCCTCCAGGCACGAATCCGGGGCGGACGGCGCGTATTGTGTACACATGCGGCAGACATGCAGCTCGACGCCGCAGCCGGGGCAGAGGTCGAGTCTCGATAACGGCAGGCTGAGCGCCGCCAGCGACTCGCCGCAGCGGTAGCAGGCAAGAACCTTTCGTATTGCTTCGCGATCAGACATGTTTAGGATGGCTCGCTATGCTTTCGACACATTAGCCGTCTCCTTGAGCCCCTTCAATGGAGATTGAAAATCAAGTCGACATTCTGTTCTGCCCCGATCGCGTGCAGTGCAACGATCTCGTGCTCGTTCTCGCCGCGCAGTCGATACCGGCGCAGGTTCGCTGGGGCGGACGATTCTGGATTCTGAGCGTGCCCTCGGACTCGGTCGCCGTCGCTCGCGCCGAGATCAAAGCGTTCACCGAAGAGTCTCGTCGGGCCGTGCCGACGCGACCGCCCGTTGCCGCCGACGGCAGGCCCTGGCCCGGGATCATCGTTTATGCCGTCGTGCTCGTGCTCATGGCCCTGATCTCACCGGAGATGGGTTTTGGCGTCGACTGGCTTGCGGCAGGGCGAATGGACGGCGGGCGCATGCTCGCTGGTGAGTGGTGGCGCCCTGTCACGGCACTGACGCTGCACGCCGATGCCGCCCACCTGCTCGGCAATCTTCTGTTCGGCGGCTTCTTTGCCTATTCCGTATGCCGCTACTTCGGCGGCGGGTTCGGCTGGCTGACCATCGTCGCCTGCGGCGTCCTCGGCAACGTCGCCAACGGATTTCTCGCAGGCCAGGACCACCGCTCGCTCGGGGCCTCCACGGCCGTTTTCGCTGCGCTCGGGTTGCTGTCCGGCTATCTCTGGCGGCGCGGATTTCCATCCAATGCTTCGCGTCGCGAGCAGCTGGCTCCGGTCATCGCGGGGATAGGCCTTCTGGCCTTCACGGGAACCGGCGGCGAGAACACGGACATCGGCGCCCATCTGCTTGGTTTCGTGGCAGGTTTCGGTGGCGGGATCGTCATTGCGCGTACCGGTGTGCCCAGGGCAGACGCCGCGCAGCTGACTTCTGCATTCGCTGCTGCCGGCCTCATCGTGGCTGCGTGGGGTTCAGCCGTGTTGCTGGCTGCGTAAACAGCCGGCGTGCCAGGGCGCTCAGTCCAGGGCCGCGGCGACGAGATCCAGAAACTCTCGTTCGGAAGTGACCCGGTTCGCCTCACGCGCGTCGATCACGTAACCATGCTCCGCCGCCATCGCCTCGTACAGCGGCCGGCGGTGCTCGACCAGCGCAGGAAAAATCCAGCGCACGAACTCGTCCGGCACGATTTCGTCGGGGCTCGCGAGCTTCGTTTCTGCCAGGTACTGCGCGAGCTTGGCGTCGAGGAAGTCTTCCCTGAAGTAGAGCGGCTTCGGGTCGTCGATTGCCCGTTGAATCAGTTGCTCGAACATTTCCTCGTCGGGACGCAGATAGAGAATCAGCGTGTTTTCCGCGAGCGACTCGGTCGTGGCCGCGTCGTCGAGCTCGACGATGCTCCCGCCGGCATCGTTGACGAAGTGGTCGTAGCCGTAGATCTCATGCGCCTTGTCGATGAAGTCGGCCACATCTCGCATTGCGCCGATCTCCGCCTCGCGGTGCAGCCGTTGACGGTACTTGAACTCATCGACGGGCAGCCCGCCGAGGTCGGGCCGGCCGATCTTCCCCAGGAACGTAGAGACCGGCTCGAGATTGTCCACCGTGATGTTACTCGCGATATATATCGAGTCGCTGCGCAGGAGGTCGCGCAGGAATCCGATCTGCATGGCCTGCCGCTTGATGTTGTCCAGGATGGGCTCGGAAAGATACTTCGTGCCGATCCGGTAGTCGCCGGAATAATGAAACCACTTCGAATGCGGCAAGCGCGCTGCCAGCGTGGTCTTGCCGACGCCGGACATACCGAGCAGGGTAATCGCCTTGTGCGACCAGCCCAGGAATTCGTCAGCTGTCATGCGCATGGAAGCACCACGTGTCTCACCCTTCTCTCAAGAGGCTCGGCCATAAGGAGCGAAGGCGATTATACGGTCGCTGCAGCGACTGGTGGACTTCGGGCGAGGATTCCCCGATGCTTCGGAGCATGGGGCATGCTCAGTTTCATCCGGCGGTTCGGAACTGGTTCGACGGAGAATTCGAGCGGCCGAGCCCGGCGCAGTCGGCGGCCTGGCAGTCGATCAGGGACGGCTGCGACACGCTGATCAGCGCGCCGACTGGTTCCGGTAAGACCCTCGCGGCCTTTCTCTCGGTCATCGACGATCTGCTCGTGCAATCACTCGAGCAAGGACTCGACGACGCCACCCAGGTGCTCTATGTCTCGCCGCTCAAGGCACTGTCCAACGACATTCAGAAAAATCTGCAGCAGCCGCTCGAAGGGATCCGGCGCGAGCTTGCCGCGATGCTGCTCGACGATGCGCCGATCCGGGCCGGCGTCCGCACCGGCGATACGCCGCAGAGCGAGCGCGCGCGCATGCTGCGGCACCCGCCGCACATTCTCGTGACAACGCCGGAGTCGCTCTACATCCTGCTGACGTCGGAGTCCGGTCGCGGCATGCTGAGCTCCATCCGG
>JASFSD010000058.1:0-10058 GCA_050114575.1 Gammaproteobacteria bacterium
CTGACATGGCCTTCACCATCGAACGGAATATTGCCGGGTGCGAGCGGGTATTGCGGGTCTGGCCCGACGCGATAGAACGCACCGTTGAGGTCGGACGGAATGTCGCCTTCGACGTCACAGTCGTAAATCGTCGACTCGAGCTTGAACGAAGAGCTCGGCCGGGCGAAGTTGGGCGAGATCTGGGGCGGGGCTCCGCCGCCCGGGGGCTGCGCCTGGGCCTGGCTCTGCCCGAGCATGGAAGCAACACCGACACCGGCGGCAGCTCCCAGGGCACCTCCGACGAAACCTCGTCGACCCATCTTGTCGTCTTTCTCAGTCATGATTTTCCCCGGAATGTGCCTGCACTAACTATAGCCTTCCACCGACAGTGACAAAACCGCTGCGCTCTGCGGCTCGCCGCAGACCGCAGGCGCGGGTGCCGTCAGGTGCTGGAAGCCTTGAAGATGCTCTCGATCGAGGCGTCGAGCATCGTATGGAATTCTTCATCCGACTGCTGGGCCGTCAGGCCTTCGGCCAGTGCTCTGGAGAAGCTTGCGACCATGCCATTGTTGCGGGCGAGCCGGTCGTTGGCCTGTTCGCGCGTATAGCCGCCGGACAGCGCGACCACCTTGAGGACGCGCGGATGCTCTATGCACTCACGGTAGAAGTTGTCCTCTTCGGGAAGAGTCAGCTTCAGCATGACGGTCTGATCCTCGTTCAGGGCATCGAGCTCGGCGAGTATTCCGGCCTTGAGCAGCTTCTCGGCCTCGGCTTTGTCGGGGCAGTGAATGTCGACCTCGGGCTCGATGATCGGCACGAGGCCCGCCGCGATGATCTGCTTGCCGACATCGAACTGCTGCTTGACGATTGCGGCAATGCCTTTCTCGTTCGCCTGCTTGATCACCGAGCGCATCTTGGTGCCGAAAATGTTCTTGGAGTTGGCCTTGGCGAGCAGCGCGTCGAGATCGGGCATCGGCTTCATCAGCTGGACGCCGTCCTGCTCGTCGGCGAGACCCTTGTCGACCTTGAGAATCGGCACGACCTGCTTGACGTTCCACAGATAGTCCGCCGTCGGCTGCCCCTCGATTTCACGGTCCATCGTGTTCTCGAACAGGATCGCGGCGATGATGCGGTCGCCGTTGAAAGCCGCATCCGTGACGATGCGCGTGCGCATCGCATGGACGATGCTGAACATTTCCTCGTCGTTGGACCAGGTATCGGCCGGGATGCCATAGATCCCGAGCGCTTTCGGCGTGCTTCCGCCACTCTGGTCGAGGGCGGCGATGAAGCCCGGCTGGGTCGCGATCTTTTGCTTCTGTTCGGCTTTGCTCACTGTCGATTTCCTTGTGTTTGCTCGCAGGGGGCGCGAATTCCGGCCGCCAGTTTACCGCGTACCGCTGCTGATCGCGCGTCCCGGGCGGGGCGGAGCATAATGTGGCCGCTCCCGTGAACGAGGGTCTGGGATGGATAACGCAATTTCGGTGCTGGCTTTTTTCGCCTATGGATTCATCTCCGTCGTCGGCGCGCTGGCGCTCGCCGCCGTCGTGCTGTTCATCATCGATGTCACCCAGACCAAACACGCGATCCGGCGGAATTTTCCGGTCATCGGCCGGTTTCGCTATCTGTTCGAGCATCTGGGCGAGTTCTTCCGTCAGTACTTCTTTGCGCTCGACCGTGAAGAAATGCCTTTCAATCGTGCCGAGAGGTCCTGGGTGTACCGGGCCTGCACGAAATCCGAGAACACGGTTGCTTTCGGCTCGACGCGCGACCTGCGGCGGGTCGGGACGGTGATATTTCTCAACGATCCGTGGCCCGTGCTCGAGACCGACATTGCCGAGCCGAGCGAAGTCACGATCGGACCGGCTTGTGCGCATCCCTATCGGACGGCGTCGCTGGTCAACGTATCGGCGATGAGCTACGGGGCGATTTCCAAACCCGCAGTGATCGCCCTGTCACACGGAGCGAAGGCTGCCGGCATCTGGCTCAATACCGGCGAGGGAGGGCTCTCGCCGCACCACCTGGCGGGCGGCGCGGACCTCGTGTTTCAGATCGGAACGGCCAAGTACGGGGTCAGGAACGCCGACGGCGAGCTCAGCGAATCGCGGGTCAGGGAACTGGCGGCCCGGCCGGAAGTCAAGATGTTCGAGCTCAAGCTGAGCCAGGGCGCGAAGCCGGGCAAGGGTGGAATTCTGCCGGCGGCCAAGGTCAGTGAAGAGGTCGCGCAGATTCGCGGTATCCCGGTTCGGGTCGCCTCGATCAGTCCCAACCGGCACCCTGACGTCGACAGTGTCGATGACCTTCTGGATCTGATCGGCAGGCTCCGGGATCTCGGCGGCAAGCCGGTCGGTTTCAAGACGGTCGTCGGCCAGGCAGCCTGGGTCAACGAGCTGGCCGAGGCCATTCTTCGGCGCGGCCCGGACTCGGCGCCGGATTTCATCACCATCGACGGCGGCGACGGCGGCACGGGTGCGGCACCGATGCCGCTCATGGACAGCGTCGGCTTGCCGATTCGCGACAGTCTGCCACTCGTGGTGGACGCGCTCGCCGCCGCCGGATTGCGCCAGCGAGTCAAAGTCATTGCGAGCGGCAAGCTGATCACCCCGAGCGAGGCGGCCCTGGCTTTCTGCATCGGCGCCGACTTCGTCGCCTCGGCCCGGGGCTTCATGTTCGCGCTCGGGTGTATCCAGGCCATGCAGTGCAACCGCAACACCTGTCCTACGGGCGTGACGACACACAATCCGCGCCTGCAGCGTGGGCTCGACCCGACCAACAAGGCCGTCCGGGTGGCCGGCTACGCTCGCAGCCTGCAAATGGAGATCGGCATGATTGCTCATTCCTGTGGCGTGCCCGAGCCCCGGCAGCTGCGCCGGCAGCACTGCCGGATCGTTACCGACGACGGGCGGGCCGTCCTGCTCTCGGATCTCAATCCGCCCGTCGGCGAAGCGTCGGCGGCCTGAGCCGGTAGAATTCAGGCGAGTCGAGACGCGATTGGGAGCTGTATACGTAAATGAAGCCGCGAACCCTGGTACTGGGCCTTGGCCTGATCCTGCTGCTGGAGGCCTGCGCGACGCTGTCGAGCGGCCGCCTGCCCCGCCGTATCGTCATGGAGCGTGGGGGTCTGATCCCGGAAGGCATCGAGTTCGATACGCAGGCTCGCCGCCTGCTGACGGGCTCTTTGGTCGATGGAACGATCTATGAGATCGCGCCCGATGGGGCGTTGCTGCCCTTCGTAATCGATCGGGACCTGGTTTCCTCGATCGGGATCGAGGCCGACGAGCCGCGCGACCGCCTGCTCGTCGCCAACTCGGACCGGTCCGTCTTCGACAGCGAGGGCCGGGGCATCGCCAGGCTCGGCGTCTACCGGCTTTCGACCGGCGACCGGATCGCGATGGTCGACCTGGGCGCAGTCGCGGGCGGTGACGACGACAGCGTCGTGTTCGCCAACGACGTCACCGTCGACGACGACGGCATCGCCTATGTGACGGATACCCGCATGAACGTCGTCTATCGGGTCGACCGGAACTACGACGCATCTGTGCTGTATCGATTCGAGCCGATGACCGGGCTCGGCCTCAACGGAATCGTGTACCACCCGGATGGATTCCTCATCGTGGTCGCCGCCGGAGGGCAGGGGATGCTCTACCGGATTCCGGTCGCCGACCCGCGTGCGGCAACGCCTATCGATCTGTCGCAGCCGGCGACGGGGGCGGACGGCCTGGTCTGGGCGGCGGACGGCAGACTCATCGTCGTCTCGAACTCGACGAGCAGCGCGAAGGCCTACTCGAGCGACGACGGCTGGGCCTCGGCCGATCTCGTCGGCACGGCCTCGTTCGAGGGCCAGGCGACGACGGGTGCCGTCGATGGCGACGATATCTATGTCGTCCAGCCGCACTTCAACGACAACGACCCGCCGGTCGTTCTGCGGGTCGACCTCTAGGCGCCGTGGGCTTTGGCGCGGAATGTCTGTAATTCTTAAGACCCGCGTTAACTTCCGGTTAAGGCTCGTATGCTCATAGTTAGAATCAGCGAGTAAGCCAGAGGCGGCGGATATGAAATTTGCAGCTTTCTTGTTGGCAGGAATTGCGCTCGGAATCGGTGTTGCCTTCTGGCAGATCGGCTCCGACGACACGGGCGCATGGGAGTCCAGCGCGTCGATCGACGAGCGCGCTCCGCTGGAGCGCCGTTTGAGCGAGCTCGAGACGGCGCTCGCTCTCGAGCGTTACGAACGTCAGCTGCTCGCCGAGGAGCTGAGAACCCTCCAGGATTCGGTAGCGGAGTTACCGCAGGGTGGCGCACCTGCTGCCGATGCGGGTCCTGCCGACGACCCGAGAGAGCGCTTTGCGGCTCTGATCGAGTCCGGTGACGGCGAGGGCCCCCTCGCCGAGCGGATCCGGCAGCGATTTGCCGACGGGCTTCCAGGAGCGGGCGGGTTCGACGAAGCGACGCTGCGGCAACGTCGGATCGACCGTTTCGTCGAGGCGGGTCTGTCGCCTGAGCGCGCCCAATGGCTGATGCAGCGCGAGGACGAGCTGGAGATGGAAGTACTGCAGGCGCGCTACGAAGCGACCCAGAACGGAGCGTCTCCCGCGGAGATTGCGGCGCTGAATCCAACTCAGATGATGCGCGAGGAGCTTGGCGACACCGACTACGAGAAATACCTCGAGGGCCTCGGACGCCCCACCTCGGTGAACGTCCGCGAGGTCCTGACGAGCTCACCGGCCCAGGCCGCAGGGTTGCAGCCCGGTGACGAGATCGTTGCTTATGACGGCCAGCGCGTGTTCGATATGAGCGAGCTGACGGATCTGACCTACGCCGGCAACCCGGGCGAGACGGTGGCGATCGACGTTATTCGCGATGGTCAGCCGATGCAGCTTTACGTGGAGCGCGGGCCGATCGGCGTCAGTGGCGGCGGCCGCTCGATTCGCCGGCGCCGCTAGCCCATACTCTAAGTCGGCTGGGCGCCTGGCTCAGCAAATTCCGGCTCGCTAGAATGCAGAGTTTTCCTGCAGTGCTTGGCCTATGTCTCTTCAAGAAAAGTTCTTACGGCTCGAGTCGCACCTGAAGTCCCTGGTCGTGGGGCAGGAGGAGCTGCTCAATCGCATGCTCATCGCATTGCTCTGCGACGGGCACCTGCTGGTCGAGGGTGCGCCGGGGCTTGCCAAGACGCGCGCGATCAAGGTGTTGAGCCACAGCATCGAGGGCGACTTTCATCGCCTGCAGTTCACGCCGGATCTGCTGCCCGCGGACCTGACCGGGACCGAGATCTATCGGCCGCAGGACGGCAGCTTCGTCTTCAGGAAGGGGCCCTTGTTCCACAACCTGGTCCTCGCCGACGAGGTGAATCGAGCGCCGGCCAAAGTGCAGTCGGCTCTGCTCGAGGCCATGGGTGAGCGCCAGATCACGGTCGGGTCGGTGACTTACCCCCTGCCCGAGCTGTTCCTGGTGATGGCAACCCAGAATCCGATCGAGCAGGAAGGCACGTATCCACTGCCCGAGGCGCAGCTCGATCGGTTCCTGCTGCACGTGCTCGTCAAATACCCGGACGCAGAAGGCGAGCGAGCGATCCTCGCACTCAATCGCGGTGAGCAGAAGTTGAGCCGCGAGGACAAAGACCTGTTCGCCGCGTCCGAGCCGCTGACGCAGAAGGAAGTCATGGCGGCGCGACTCGAAGTGCTCGAGACGCATCTCGCCGAGCCGCTCGAGGAATACATCGTGCAGGTCGTGCTCGCGACGCGGCAGCCTGATCGCTACGGTGAAGATCTTGCCGAGACTCTGCAGTACGGGGCGAGCCCGAGGGCGACGATCGCGCTCGATCGCGCGTCGCGCGCTCACGCCTGGCTCAGTGGCCGTGATTTCGTCACGCCGGAGGACGTTCAGACCGTTGCCCACGACGTATTGCGGCATCGCGTGTTGCTCAGTTTCGAGGCCGAGGCTCAGGGCAAGACGGCCGATGAACTGATCGATACGATTCTGGAGCGCGTCGGGGTGCCCTAGTGAGCGCGGTTGCGGAGTCATCGCGCGATGCACTGACTGCGGTCAGTCTGAGGGAGCTGATTGCCCTCAAGCCGGCCGGCGAGATGATCAAGCTCGCTACGCCGCGGATCCGGGCTGCTTCGGCGGGCGGTCATCTCTCGCCCTTCAAGGGCAGGGGAGTCGAATTCGACGAGTCGCGGCCTTACCAGGAAGGCGACGATCTCAGGACCATCGACTGGCGGGTCACGGCCCGCACCGGCAAGCCGCACACCAAGGTGTTCCGGGAAGAGCGCAACCGCCCGGTCATACTCTGGCTGGATCTGCGCGATTCGATGATGTTCGCGACCCACGGTGCGTACAAGTCTGTCGTGGCGGCCGAGGCGGCGGCGCTGATCGGCTGGAGCGCCGTAGCGAACGGCGACCAGCTCGGCGGGCTCGTTTTCAGCGATCGCGGCCACGACGAGCTCAGGCCCCGGCTCGGGCGCCGTGCGGCCCTGCGCCTGATGCAGCTGATCGTGGCCAACCCGGCCTGGCGCCCCGGCAGGGCCGAGCCGGATGCCGGTGCCGGGCTGCATGCCATGAACCGGCTCAACCGGGTCGCCAGACCCGGCAGCTTGGTCTTCCTCTTCAGCGACTTCGCCGGCATGGACTCGGGCTTCGATCGCCAGATCATGCAGCTCGCGAGCCATTGCGACGTCCAGCTGGTGCACATATTCGATCGCGTCGAAGCGGAACTGCCGCCGCCCGGCGAGTATCGAATTCATGTGGGCAAGCGCGTCGTGACCGTAGATATGAGTGATATGGCAACCCGGGAGAGCTACGAGCGGGTCTTTCGCGACCGGCAGGCGCGGCTCGCGAACCTGGCGCGTCTGCCCGGCGTCCGGCTCATGCCCTGCGCCTGCGACCAGGAACCGTCCACCGTGCTGCCGAGGTATTTTGCGCGCCGATGAACCCGATCGATGTCTCGAGCCTGCCTTTGCGCGACATTCATCTGCCGTCCGCGGTCGCGTGGTGGCCGCCGGCCACGGGTTGGTGGATTGTCCTCGGGATCGTTGTTGCCGCGCTGGTCGCGACGTTCATTCTTTATCGCCGCCGCTACCGGGAACGCGCCGCGATCCGCGGTCTCAAAGCCGTGGCCCAGTCGCTGGCCGGCGGCGCTGCGCCCGTTGTCTGCGTGCAGCGGATTTCAATGATCCTGCGCCGATTCGCCATGTCGGTCTCGCCGGGCAAAGCAGTTGCCGGCTTGACGGGCGAGGAATGGCTCGGGTTTCTCGATGGCCGCTGGGGTCGCGACGAGTTTTCCGCGGGCATCGGCCGGGTCCTGATCTACGGCCCGTATGCGCCGCCCGACCGCGTCAGCGCGGATGACGTCAATGCGCTGAACACTTTGTGTCTCGACTGGATTCGGGCGCAGCGTCCGCCGGAGAATTAGGCTATGTGGGTACTTGCCTGGTGGTGGATGTTGCTGGTGCTGCCCGTGCCCTGGCTCCTGCGCCACTCCGTGGGCCGAGAGAAGCTCGATCGCGGGGCCGCGCTCGACGTGCCGTCCGCGAGCCCGCTCGCTGCGCTCGTCGAGGCCGGGTCGGGCGGGGGACGGGGCAACTGGTCCGCCGCCGTGCTCTGGGCGGTCTGGGCGCTCGCTGTGCTCGCATCGGCGCGCCCGCAGCATGTCGGTGAGCCGCTGGCTCTGCCGATCAGCGGTCGCGACCTGCTGCTGGCCGTGGATCTGTCCGGCAGCATGGAGGAGCAGGATTTCGTCCTCTTCGGCTCACCGGTCGACCGGTTGACGGCCACCAAGGCCGTGGCGGAGCAGTTCATCGACGAGCGGGTCGGCGATCGCGTCGGGCTCATACTGTTCGGTCGGCAGGCCTATCTGCAGGCGCCGCTGACCTTCGATCGCGAGACGGTGCGCACGTTCCTCCTCGAGTCGGCCATCGGCCTGGCCGGCAAGGAGACCGCGATCGGTGACGCGATTGGCCTTGCGATCCGAACGCTCGAGGACGCCGGTGTCGAGGACGGCCGCCGGGTTCTGATTCTTCTGACCGACGGTGCCAATACGGCAGGGGAGGTCGATCCACTCAAGGCCGCGAGCCTCGCCGCCGAGCGGTCGATGGTGATCTACACGATCGGCGTAGGCGCCGATTCGATGACGGTGCGCACGCTGTTCGGCGAGCGCCAGATCAATCCGTCGGCGGATCTCGACGAGACCACGCTCGCGAGAATTGCCGAACTGACCGGAGGACAGTATTTCCGGGCGCGGGATACCGAGGAGCTGGCCGAGATCTATGCCATCCTCGATGAGCTCGAGCCCGCCGAATCCGACGAGGCCGGGTTCCGGCCGGTAACGGAGCTTTTCTACTGGCCACTCGCCGCCGCCGTCATCCTGGCGCTCGTAGCGGGCGCCGCTCAGATCGCGCCGGTCCGGCGCCTTGCGGGCGGCAATCGACATGGCTGAGTTCCACTTTCTGCGGCCGCTCTGGCTGGTGCTCCTGCCCGTCGCTCTGTGGGCGGCGTGGCGCTTCGGCATGGGCCGCGGCGGTGCGAGCGGCTGGCGTGCCGTGGTCGACAAAGCCCTGCAGCCGTTCGTCCTCACCGCCGGCGAAACGGTTCGTCAGCGCAGCTGGCCCGTGCTGACGGTGCTGGCTGCGGCCAGCATTGCAATTCTGGCGCTGGCGGGGCCTACCTGGGATCGCCTGCCGGTGCCGGCCTACCGATCCGACGAGTCGCTCATCGTGGCCCTCGACCTGTCGCGTTCCATGGATGCCACCGATGTCGAGCCGACGCGGCTGGCTCGGGCGCGGCTCAAGTTACTCGATCTGCTCGAGCGCCGCAGTGGCGGCCAGACGGCACTGGTCGTGTTCTCGTCGAACGCCTTCACGGTGACCCCGCTGACCAGCGACACCCGCACCATCTCCGCTCTGGTCAACTCGCTGAGTACCGACATCATGCCCAGCCGGGGCAGCCTGATCGAGGCCGGGCTCGAAAAGTCCGCGGAGCTGCTGCGCCGGACCGGGGCGATCCGCGGTGAGATCCTGATTGTTACCGATGCGACGCCGTCGCCGCGTGCAATCGCGCTGGCAGAGTCGCTCCGAGGCGATGGAATCACGACCAGCGTGCTGGCCGTCGGGACCGAGCAGGGTGCGCCGATCCCCGTGCTCGGCGGTGGGTTCCTGACCGACGCGTCGGGGCAGGTCGTCGTGCCGCAGCTCAATCTCACCAGCCTCGAACGCGTTGCGACGGCCGGCGGCGGTCGCTTTGCCGTGCTCGGTGCAGGCGACTCCGATCTCGATCGGCTGTTTCCGCGCGATGTTCTCGGTCAAGTGGCCACGGACGACGACCAGGGTCAGCGCGAAGCGGAAATCTGGCGTGACCAGGGGATCTGGCTGTGCGTGATTCTGCTGCCGCTGCTGGCGCTGGGCTTCAGGCGCGGCTGGGTCTACGTCCTCGTGGGCGCGCTCGTTCTGCCGCCCACCGATGCGCTGGCCTTCGAGTGGAGTGATCTCTGGCTCAGGTCCGATCAGCGCGGCTACAAGGCGATGCAGGAAGATGCGCCGGAGCAGGCGGCGGCCCTGTTCGAGGATCCAGAATGGCTCGCCGCCGCTCGTTATCGGTCGGGCCAGTATCAGGAAAGCGCCGCGGCTCTCACCGGTATCGATACGGCCGAGGCGAATTACAATCGCGGTAATGCGCTGGCCCGCTCGGGGCAGCTGGCCGAGGCGATCGAAGCCTACGATCGAGCGCTCGAGCTCGCGCCAGACCACGAGGATGCCGAATTCAATCGTGAGCTCGTCGCCGAGCTGCTCGAGCAGCAGGAACAGCAACAGCAGGCTCAGCAGGACCAGGCGCAACAGCCGGACTCCGGCGGTGAGTCGCAATCAGGTGAGGAGCAGCAACAGGACGGGCAGCAGAGTCCAGAGCCCTCGACCGGGGATGGCAGCCAGGACGAGCAGCAGATGGCAGACCAGCAGCAGGACCAGCAGTCGGGTCAGGACCCGGGCAGCGAGTCCGAGGGTCAGGAGCCCGACGCCGAGCCCGAGCCGACCGATGGTGAGGAGGCCGAGGGCGAGGAGCAACAGCTGGCCGCAGCGGCGAGCCCTGAGGAAATC
>JASFSD010000059.1:0-10023 GCA_050114575.1 Gammaproteobacteria bacterium
ACCGTTGCACCCATCGCACCGAGACGTGCCGCGACCTCGCTGCCGAGGCCGCTGGTAGAGCCCGTGATCAGTGCCGTTTTGCCCGCCATGTCGATCGTGTCCTGCGCCAGAGCCGGCTTGATTTTTCCGGCGACGAGTGCAAAACATCCCCCAATCAGCGCGTTACGTCGAGAGAGCATGCGATTCACCTTCACTATTCTTTGGCTCCGGGACCGCATCCTGCCGCATTCAGTGCCCTATCTGAAGCCCAGATCTATTATGATTTCTTTAGTTGCTTCGAGCGATTGAGTTTCAGTACGGCTTCACGGGGGATAAGAACATGAAGCAAATCAGCAGACGTGGATTTGTTGCTGCATCCGGGGCGCTCGCCGCTGTCCCGGCGCTGACGAGCCTTACCGCAAAGGCACAGCCGCCGGCACCCGATACAGGCGATCTGCGTGCGGAACGCGACATCGTATTCGGTAAGGGTGGCGACGCGGATCTGCTGCTCGACGTCTATCATCCGCCCGAGGGCGTCACGCCCAAGCGTATGGCCATCGTGCACCTGTTCGGTGGCGGGTTTTTCGTCGGGAGCAAGAACGCCGGCTATATCATCAACGACGCGAAGGCGCTCGGCGCCCGCGGCTACACCAGTATCTCCGCGAACTATCGGCTGCAGAGCGAGGGTTCCTGGCCGGCTCAGATTCACGACACCAAAGCGGCGATTCGCTGGACACGGGCCAACGCCGATCGACTCGGAATCGATGCCGACAAGATCGCCGTCGCCGGCTATTCGGCGGGCGGCATGCTTTCCCTGATGGCGGGTGCGACCAACGGCAGGGCGGACTTCGAGGGCGACGGCGGCAATGCCGGCGTGAGCTCCGACGTGACGGCTGCTATCGGGGTTTACCCGCTTGCGAGCGCGCAGACGGCGCGCGGCCTGTTTCCGGAGGGTCTCTCCGAGCAGGCCGTTGCCGAAGCGATGCGGGATGCGTCGCCTACGTCGCACATCACCGAGAATCATGCGCCGACGATCTTCATTCACGGCACGGCCGATCGGACCGTGCTGCCGTCGTCGAGCATCAATTATTTCAACCGGCTACAGGAGCTCGGCGTGGAATCGGCGATGACGATGATCCAGGGCGCGAATCATGCCTTCGACAATGCGGCCCTCGACGCAGTCGATCTCATGGCGCAGTCGATCGATCTGTTCCTGGACCGGCTGTTCGTCAACCCGACACCGTACGCAGGATTCGGTGGGGGCGGCGGTGGCCGGAGGCGGCCGGGCGGACAAGACTGATCCCGAGGCCGAACAACCCGAGCCGAAATCGTATGCCGGGAGCGCGGAAATGCTGCTAAGAACCCTGACCGCGCTCACCGGCATTCTTGTCGGCGGCGCGGCATTCTCGCAGACCTACGAAGCCGTCGAAGGCTGGCTCGAGCTGCCCGCCGGTCGGGAGACGATCGGCCAGATGCATGGCGACATTGCCGTCAGCTCTGCCGGTGAGGTCTACGTCAGCGTCGAAACGGAGGGCATGGGTGTTCAGGTCTATTCGCCGGAAGGCCGGTACCTCCGGAGCCTCGATCAGGCGCCGGCCGACCTGCACGGCTTCGTGATTCGCGACGCTGGCGACGGCGAGCATATCTACGGTGTCAGTCTGCGCGGGCAGCGATTCGTCAAGATGACGCTGGCCGGGGAGGTCGTGCTCGATATTCCGCGCGACTCGATCCCGATGAAATACTGGACCGAGAATCAATTCTCCAGTGAGCTCGGCGTGCTGCTGTCGGGAATGGACGTTGCACCGAACGGCGATCTCTATGTGACCGACGGCTACTCGAGCGATTACGTTCACCGTTTCGACAGCGACGGCAACTACATCGAGACGTTTGGAGGCAAAGCCGCGCCCTACGAGTTCAATATTCTGCACAAGATCGCGATGGACACGCGGTTCAATCCGGTTCGCATCATCGCGACGGATCGGCTCAACAATCGCGTCGTGCACCTCGGGCTCGATGGCAAGTTTCTCGGTGTGGTCAATGACGAGCTGCTGCTTCCGGCGGCGGTCACCATACTCGGCGACAATGTAATCGTAGGGGAGCTGCAGGGCCGGGTGACGATTCTGGACAAAGCAGGCGACGTCGTCGCCCGCGTCGGCACCAACACCGACGAGGGCATCGGCAGCAATAGCATGCCGCCCGAGCAATGGCGAACCGGCTACGTCGTCGCACCGCACGGCGTTGCGACCAACCAGGACGGCGATCTTTTCGTCGCCGAGTTCTCGACGTTCGGCCGCGTGCACAAGTTCGACCTGCGTTGAATATTCCGCACTGACATCGAGGGGGGATTCGATGGAACAGGCAGTCACCAAGCTCGTAGACGAGTTCGAGCACGGCAGGCTCTCGCGCCGAGGGCTGATTCGAGGCCTGACGGCAGTCGCAGCCGCCGGAGCCGCCGCCGAGGCTCGAGCTCAGGAAACGCCGTTCGAGTCGACGGCAATCGACCACATCAGCGTCCAGGTCGAGGATCTCGCGCCTTCGATCGAGTTCTATCAGACGATCTTCGGGCTATCGATCCTGAATCAGGACGAGCCGAACAAGATCGTGCGCATGGGCCCTGCAGGCGGGCGCGTCATCGTTTCGCTGCACGAGAAGCCGCCAACCGGCATCGTCGATCATTACGCGATTGCGATACGTGACTTCGACCAGCGCGCGGTCACGAATGCACTGGCCGCGCATGGCCTGGAAGCGCGGCAGAACCTCGACTACGGATTCTATGTCCGCGATCCGGCGGGCATACCCGTTCAGATCGTCGGCGCAAGATAGGGCCTGGAGTCGGTTTCAAACGAGACCGGGCTTCGGCCTCGCAGCACGCTAGGGTTTTCGTTTTATGGTGCAACAGACTCAGTCCGACGACGTTCAGGTGGAGCTGCCGGACGTCGACAGCAAGCTCGTCACGGTAAGGGAGCCTGCGATCGTGCGTGTCGTCGGTAACGACTCCTGCACGTTTGGCAAGTCCAATACCTGGATCCGCAACATCACTTTCGATGTTTCGGGTACCAAGCTGGCCGGTTCGTTCCATGCCGGGCAGGCTATCGGCGTGCTGGCGCCAGGGACCGATGCGCGCGGTCGGTCGCACCGGGTGCGGCTCTACTCGATTGCAAGCCCCGAGTCGGGAGAGGACGGTGAGGGCAATATCGTCTGCACGCCGGTCAAGCGGGTCATCGACGAGCATTGGCCCGATGAGTCCGAGGCCGAGCACCGCCGTGGGCTCTTCATGGGGGTCTGCAGCAACTACCTTTGCGATTTGAGGGTCGGCGACGAGGTTCGCGTCACGGGTCCCGTAGGCAAGCGATTCCTGCTGCCTGCCCACCCGGAGAAACACCATCACGTGTTCATCGCAACCGGCACCGGCATCGCCCCCTTTCGCGGCATGGTGCTCGAGCTGTTGCAGGGACCCGCGGGCAATGCCGGCTGCGAGATCTGGTTGCTGATGGGCTCTCCGTACACGACGGATTTGATTTATCACGAGCAGTTTCTCGAGCTCGCCGAGACGTACGACAATTTTCACTACCGACAGGCGATCAGTCGGGAGCCGCAGCCCGACGGTACCCGCGGCATTTACGTGGACGCCCTGATCGAGCGCGAGATCGATCGGCTCGGGCCAGTGCTCGCCCACGACCATAGCGTGCTCTATCTCTGCGGTCTGCTCGGGCTGCAGCAGAGCGTGTTTCGGCGCCTCGCCGGCCTCGGTCTGCTCGAGCCGTATGCGGTCGATTCGAAGGGTGCCCTCGGGCCGGACCCGGCGGGCTGGGACCCGGCAGACATGCGCCGCGCTCTGAAGGCGACCGAGCGATGTATGGTCGAGGTTTACTGAAGCCGGGAGAATCTTGCATGGATACCGTTTCCAGGACGGCCGTCTGGGTCGCCGCCGCGCGTGCTTTGGGGGCTCGCGAGCCTGACATCGAAGTCCGCAATCCCGACTACCTCGCCGAGCGCCTGCTCGGTGATCTCTCGCAATACGATGTCGACGTTCCGGTCATCGACGCGCTCGCCGGCTCCTACGAAGATGCGATGCTCGATCCCGAGACGGCGGGCATGGTTCGCGCGATGACGGTGCGCTCGCGCTTCATCGACGATGCGCTCGAGAGAGCGGTAGACGAAGGCGCGGAGCAGGTGCTGATTCTGGGAGCAGGATTCGATTCACACGCCTATCGCTTCGAAGAGATGCTCCGCGACGTACGCGTGTACGAGCTGGATCGGCGGGCGACTCTGGCCAAGAAGCGCCAGCGCGTCGAGCAGGCGCTGGGTGGCGCACCGGGAAACCTCGTATACGTCCCGGTCGATTTCGTGAGCGACGCGCCGGCCGATACTCTCGTTGCCGACGGTTACGATTTCTCCCGGCGCAGCTTCGTGATCATGGAAGGGCTGACGATGTATCTGACGGAAGAATCGCTGCGCGATACGCTGGCGCTCGTTGCCTCGCATTCGTCGGGCGGCAGCATCGTGTTCGATTTCGTCACCAGCGCCATGGTCGCCGCGCTTCGACAGGTCGATCTCTCGCGGGTGCCCGACGCGGCCAGGCCGTTCATGCAGCGGTTCCTCAATCTGATTCGCGACGAACCGTTTCAGTTCGGTTTTCCGCTGGGCGAGGAGCGCAGCTTCATCGAGTCCTCGGGCTTCGAGGTTCGCGAACTCCTCGTGCTCGACGGCGATGAGGCCGTGCGCCGGTATTTGACGAGAGCCGACGGCACCCAGGTCGGTGAGGAAGGAATCGCCCGCCAGCCGCCGATTCCTCCCGAGATGGCGCGCGCCAGGCGCGAGACGATGTCCTACCGAATCTGTGAGGCACTGATTCCGCGAAAGCACTGAGGAACCGGCCGGGCCGGAATAAATGCGCCGATTCTCGCCTAAGGCGCGGGCACGATCGCGATCCGGTCGCCGCGGAACGACCCGACCCACAATTCGTCGCCGACTTCGAGCGCCACGGTGCCGCCGCCGAAGCCGGGCATGTCGTCCTGAGAGTAAATCGATTCGACCTCGAGCGATTCGGGGTCGATCATAATGACCTGCCAGTCCTGGCCCACCTGCCCCGCGCCGATCAGCCTGCCGTCGCGTGCCCAGTGGATATTGTCGATGCGAAAACCGAGCGGAATCTCCTCACGTACCGGCGGCGTCTATCCGCGCGAGAGCCGGATGAACGACTGGCTGCCCCATGCTGCGATGTAGATGATCTGACCGTCGGGTGAGATCTCGAGGCCGTTGGCGCCCGATGCCTCGCTGCCCGGCACTTCGCTCCAGCCCGATTCCGCGTGCCACTCCCACAGCTCGCCGTTCGGCGTACCGTCCATCATTGTCTGCATCGGCGTGCCGCGAGGGTTGAAGTTCGTTGTCAGAAAGCCGCCGTCGGGCAGCCCGCGCACGGAGTTGAGACCGATCGGGTCGGGCGCGATGACGCAGCCGATCCAGGTGATCGCGGGCATCGCCGCGCTCGTATCGACTTCGAAAACTTCGATGGACTCGCGGGCACCATGGCCGACGACGAAGAGCTCGTAGACCGGACCCCGACCAGGCATGACGAATACACCGTGGGTCGTGAACGCGCCCGTGCTCGGCGGTGACGGACAATCGGGATAGGCCTCGGTGTCGAGTTGCTCGGTGGCCGAATCCGACGGGTAGGCCGTGTAGCTCATGCGGTCGCGCAGCCGAATCAGGGTGACGCCACCCGAGCCCGAGAATGCCGACGCGACGGCCCAGTCGGAACCGACGGCGACGAGATCTTCGGGGCCCTGTTGCCCGCAGACATAGCCTGCAGCGGCGTTGCAAGGTGGCGGCGCGGGAGGTTGCGGGGGCTGCGCTGCGAGTGGCTGCACACAGAGCGCCGCAAGCGTCATCAGGGCTGGGCTCGAGAGTTTCACGGGCGTTCTCCTTCTTGTTCGTGGTACCGGCGCGACTTCGACTGGCTGCCTATGGTAATACGCTGGCGGCCAGGCCGCTGCTGCATTCGGCTCCGGCATCGTTCCTTCGCTGCGGTGCGGTAGACTGGGCCTGCGACCAGGGGGGACTTCCATGCGTGCGATGAGACTGGCTCTTGCCATCGGCTTCTCGGGCATCTTTGCCTTCAGTGCTTCCGCTCAACAGGCACCTGGCGGCGAGCGCATCTACAACGAGCATTGCGCTCGGTGTCACGATGCAGGAATACCGCTCGTGCCCCAGCGCGAAGCGCTGAACGCATTTTCGGCCGCCTATGTCGAGAATTCGTTGTCGACGTTTGCAATGCGCAGCATCGGCGAGGGCTTGAGTCATGTGGAAAGGCGTGCTGTCGCGGAATTCGCCGCCAGCGAGCCCGGGGCCCTGCCTGATCCGCTGAGCCTGATTCCGCGTAATGCTTACTGCAGCGCGAATCCGAATGTTGCCAATCCGCTCGCGGGTCCCGCCTGGAACGGCTGGAGCCCGGGGCTTGCGAACAGCCGCATGCAATCGGCCGAGGCAGCGGGCATGACGCCGGGAGATGTCGCCGAGCTCCAGTTCCGCTGGGCATTCGGCATTCCGGGCGTCGCCTCATCCGGCTCGCAGACGACGATCGCCGGCCAGCGCGTATTCGTCGGTGCGCGCAACGGCATGCTCTATTCGCTGGACAAGGAAACGGGTTGTCTGGCCTGGGCGTTCGAAGCCGATGGCGGCATTCGCTCGACGCCCGTCGTCGACCAGGACGAGGGCATCGTCTTTTTCGGTGATGCGTTCGCGCAGGTCTATGCGCTGAATGCGCTGACCGGTGAGCTGCTCTGGAAGGTCGAGGTCGACGATCACGAGATAGCCATGATCACTGCTGCCACGACCTACTACAACGGCAGGTTGTTCGTGCCGGTTTCCTCGATCGAAGAAAGCCCGGCCGTCATGCCGAACTACGAGTGCTGCACGTTTCGTGGCAGCCTCGTCGCCCTCGATGCGGACGATGGCGGCCTGCTCTGGAAGACGCGCACGATTTCGCGCGGGCCGGAGCCGACGGGCGTCAACTCCGCCGGTGCCAGAATGTGGGGACCATCGGGCGCTGCAATCTGGTCCGCACCCACGCTCGACGTCGAGCGCAACCGCGCCTATGTGGCAACCGGCGACAACTATTCCGGGCCGGCCATGCCGACAAGTGACGCGATCATGGCGTTCGATCTCGACTCGGGCGCGGTTGTCTGGACCCAGCAAACGCTTCCGAACGACGTCTGGAACCTGTCGTGCCTGTCCGCGGAGGACGAGCGCTTCAATTGTCCCGATGACGAGGGTCCCGATTACGACTTCGGGAGCTCGCCCGTGCTCGCGATGCGCTCCGACGGCAGCTCGATTCTGCTTGCCGGGCAGAAGTCCGGCGTGCTCTATGGCCTCGATCCCGATGACGGCGAGTTGCTCTGGGAGACGCGCGTCGGCGACGGCGGTGTCCTCGGCGGCATCGAATGGGGTTTTGCCGCAGACGGCAACGCTGCCTACGTTGCGATTTCCGAAGCGTTCGAGAAGCAGCCAGGTGATGCGGGCGGCCTCTCGGCGATCGATCTCATGGACGGCAGCGTGATCTGGGAGGCGGCGCCTTCGGCGACCTCGTGCGAGAACCGCACGGGGTGCAACACTGCGCAACCGGCGGCCGTCAGTGCGATCCCGGGCGTTGTGTTTTCCGGTAGCCTCGACGGGCACCTGCGCGCCTATGATGCAGCCTCGGGTGAAGTGATCTGGGATTACGACACGGTGCGAGCCTACGATACGGTCAATGATGTGCCGGCAATCGGCGGTGCTTTCAACGGCCCCGGCGCTTCGGTCGCTGGTGGAATGGTGTTCGTGAGCCCGGGTTACGGATCGTTCGGAATGATGCCGGGCAACGTGCTCATTGCTTTCGGTGTCGACGACTGAGTTGCCGTCCGGCTGAGGTCCTTCGAAAAGTGCCACATCCTTGTGGCGCTTGCCGTCCTTAGACTCGAATATCGCCGCCTCGGTGCGACCGGGAGGGGGGCTCCCAGTCGACCGTCGTTGTCGGGACACTTCCTTTCCCAAAATCGCAGCAGCGCATGTCAGAGTGTTCGACCAAAGTCCCGATCCGGATTCATATTCGGCGGGCTTTGGCTGTCGCAGTCAGCCTGGCTACGCGTCCTCGAGCGAATCTTGCGGGAACGGGAGATGCTCGGCGAGGCAGCCGATCAATGATCTGAGCTGGCCGATTCCGAACCGGTAGTTACCGACTTCGATGCCAATCTGGCGTGGGCAGAATCAGTTATGACACTGAGCTCAATTTACCGGACCCGCATTGGAAGTCGGGTGTGGCGTCGCTTGCGCCGGTGGGTGCTAGGCGATCAATACCTGCGGCAAGCCGTAGGCCAGAAGATAAACGACCAGTACGGATCCGAAACCGACGCCAATAGACAGAGCACTGATCCGAGCGATTTCCTTAATCGGCATTATTTTCTTCCTTGAAAGGACTGATTGTCAGAGGGGTTGCGGGTGCGACGAGAACCTCGGATTCACCATCCACTCAGCCACGAGTGACTGGAAAATCGTCATTCTCCGCGCTCGCCCGGCGCGCAAGATACCACCGAGCGAGGCGGGTTGCCATCGATTTCTTTCGGTGTCCGGCTGCGCTGCTTTTGCGCCGCCGCCCCGGCTATTTTGCTCGGCCTGTGTATCCCTGAGCGATCATCGGAATCCGGATCAGTTGATTGCGGGCGCTCGGCGTGCCCCAGCCGCCGTAAAACACGATGCCGAACAGCGTCTTCTTGTCCGGCCCGCCGAAGGCAACGCCGTGCGTGCCCTGGGGCGCCGGAATGCTGCCCAGGAACTCACCGCTGGGCGCAAAGACGTCGGCCGACGATCCCGTGGCTACGTAGAGGCGGCCTTGCTGGTCCACGGCGGAACCGTCGCCGCCGCGGCCGCCGCGGAGCATTCCGAAGTCGCGCTGGTTATTCAGCGAGCCGTCGGCCTCGACATCGAAGGCGACGATAACCGGGCCGTTGGTCACGTAGAGTGTCTGCTCGTCGGGGCTCAGCACGATTCCGTTGGCGCCGGTGACATCCTGACCATACTGGGACATTTCACCATCGGCATTCGCGTAGAAGACGCCGCCACCCGTGATGCTGACGTAGACGCCGCCGCGGCTGTCGGCGACGAGATCGTTCAGCACACCGCCAACGCACTCCAGCGGCTCACCGCGAAACGTGTCGGCAAAGACGCGTCGCTCCGGCTCCAGCTGCAGAATGCCGGCATGGAGCCCGCGCGAGGCGACAAAAAGCGTACCCTCACGGTTGCGCGTCAGGGCGCCGCCGGTATTCGTGTCGCTATGGACCACGGTAGCAAGCCCGGTTTCCGGGTCGAGCTGCATGACGTTGCTGGCGTCATTGTTGGCAAAGAGCATCGTGCCGTCGGGACCGGCGATCGGGCCGTCGGCGTTATTCCCTTCCCACGCCCAGACGACTTCCCACTCCTGCCCGGCTTCGATGACGCCGGCGATGGCCGTCGAGGGCTCGGCGGTCGGGGCCGGAGGCGGCTCCGACGCGCCGCCGGACTGGCCACCGCCGATGCCGAAAGGCGCGGGGGGCGTCCGGCAGCTGGCGACGAGAGCCGCGTGCCCGGGATCCTGCCAGGTCTGCAGGCTCGCGCCGCGATCGAAGGCCGAAGAGGGGCTCTGAGCGACTGCGACGGCCGATACGAGGCCCATGACAGAGCCGGTGAGGATCGAGATTCTCATTGTTGTGGTTCCTGGTTGTGTTTCCTGGCTCGAATTGACAGAACGGGACAGATCTTACCTTAGACCGCGACCCGGACCGGACGGCCCGCAGCGATGGTGCGCCGTCTCGGGGTCCTCATCGGCCAGCTGGCGGAATCTTGACGTTGGGCCTCGGAAAATACGTATACTTTTGGGTAGGCCATAAGGTCTTTTGCAAAACAACTGTCTACCAGGGGCAATTCCATGAAAAAGCTTCTTTTTGGCTCGATTTCCGCGCTGATGGCTCTGCCGGTGCTCGCTGCGCTCGAAATGGGCGACGACGCGCCGATGTTCGAACTCAGGGCATCGCT
>JASFSD010000060.1:0-9930 GCA_050114575.1 Gammaproteobacteria bacterium
CGGCGGTGAGGAGCTGGCCTGGGATTCGCTCCAGACACCCCTGCTCGGCACGAAGATCGAGAAGTTCAGGCCCCTGCTGAAGCGGGTCGAGCAGTCGGCTGTCGACGCAATCCTGGCGGAAGCCGGCGGCGGCGCCGGCGAACCGGCAAGCCAAAAGGCCGACGCCGCTTCCGGGATCGACGCGAGCGATGGGAGCGACGAGATCGACATCGACACATTTCTCCGAGTGGATCTGCGCGTGGCCGAGATCGTGGCCGCCGAGCATGTCGAAGGCGCCGACAAGCTGCTCCGCCTGACCCTGAATCTCGGTTCCGGCGAGCGCACCGTTTTTGCCGGAATTCGCAGCGCCTATGAGCCGGAACCGCTCGTCGGCCGTCTGGTCGTGGTCGTCGGCAATCTGAAGCCGCGCCAGATGCGCTTCGGCGTCTCGGAGGGCATGATCCTGGCGGCCGGGCCGGGTGGAGAAGAGATCTTTCTGTTGAGCCCCGATGCGGGTGCCGCTCCGGGCATGCGGGTGCGCTGAACGTGACCGAACTCGGCCTGATCGTCATCGCGGCGGCCCTGGTCAACAACTTCGTGCTGGTGCAGTTCCTGGGCCTGTGCCCGTTCATGGGCGCATCGAGGCGAGTCGAGGGTGCCGTCGGGATGGGGCTTGCGACCGGGCTCGTGCTGACGACGGCGTCCGCGTTGAGCCATCTCGTGGAATCGCTCCTGCTGGCGCCGCTCGGGCTCGAGTACCTGCGCCTTATCGCCTTCATACTGATCATCGGAGCCTCGGTTCAGCTGACGGATCTGCTGATCCGTCGATTCTCACCAATGCTGCATCGGATTCTGGGTCTGTATATCCCGCTCATTGCCAGCAACTGCGCCGTGCTCGGCGTCGCCCTGTTGAATTCGAGCGCGAGCCGCAGCCTGCTCGCCGCGCTGTTTTACGGAGCCGGTGCCGCCCTTGGTTTCGGCCTCGTGCTGAGCCTGCTGGCGGGACTCCGCGAGCGTCTCGAGACGGCCGACGTTCCCGCCGCGTTTCGCGGCAATTCGATTGCATTGATCACGGCGGGGATTCTTTCGCTCGCATTCATGGGCTTCACCGGCTTCGCCCGGCTGTAGAGCCTGCCGTCGAGTCGAATGGTCAGCGGAATCGTCATTCTCGTCGGACTTGCGACCGGCCTTTCGACGTTACTGGTAATCGCGGCGCGTCTGCTCGGCAGCAGCGAAGACCCGGCGATCGATGCGATCGAGGCTCTGCTGCCGCGTATTCAGTGCGCGCAATGCGGCTTTCCGGGATGCCGTCCGTATGCAGCGGCGATCGCGAGCGGCTCGGCCGACATCAACCGCTGCCCGCCCGGCGGCGACACGACGATTCGCGCAATCGCCGACCTTCTCGGCCGCGAAACCTTGCCGCTAGATACGAGCCTCGGCCATGCGAGCATGCAGCTCACGGCGCTCATCGACGAATCCACCTGCATCGGCTGCAATCGCTGCGTAGAGGCCTGCCCCGTCGACGCAATCGCGGGGCTGCCGCAGCGGATGCACACGGTCATTGCCATGCATTGCACGGGTTGCGAGCTGTGCCTACCGGTCTGCCCGGTCGATTGCATCGATATGGTCGAGCGCCGTGCTTAAGTTCACGCCAAAGCGGCGCCTGACGGGTGGTGTCCGGCTGCCGGCGCACAAGGAGACTTCGACGACCCGGCCGATCAGGCACGGTATTTCGCCGCCGCGCCTCTTCGTCAGCACGCGCCAACACCGCGGCCCAGCCGCTCGTCCCACCGTCGAAGTCGGCCAGTCGGTGCTCGGCGGTGAGACGATAGCGCGCACCGAGCTGACCGAAGGGGCCGACGTCCATGCGCCGACCTCGGGCCGGGTCGCAGCAATCGAGCCACACGCGGCCCCGCTGTCCGTCGACATCACCAACGACCTCTGCATCGAGATCGTGCCCGATGGCAGGCATCGCATGATCGAGCGGCCCGCTCCTGTCGAGCCCGGCGACACTCTGGAGAGCCGGCTGCACCAGATCGCCGCCGCGGGCATAGTGGGACTCGGCGGCGCAGCGTTCCCCACCGCCCGCAAGCTGCGGCTCGAAGCCGGCGAACGCTGCGAGCTGCTGATCATCAACGGTGCCGAATGCGAGCCCTATATCAGTTGCGACGACATGCTGATGCGCGAGGCCGCGGAAGAGATTCTCGACGGCGCCAGGATCCTGGCCGAGATCATCGACGCCAGACAGTGCATCGTCGCCATCGAGCGCGACAAGCCCAGAGCCATCGAAGCGATGACGGCCGCCGCCGATCGGCTCGAGCTCGAGAATTTCTCGGTCGCCGAGTTGCCCTCTATCTATCCGGCAGGCGGCGAGCGTCAGCTCCTCGAGGTCCTGGCGGGCGTCGAAATCCCGAGCACGCGTTTTCCTTCGGACGTCGGCTTTCTCTGTCAGAACGTCGGCACCGCGCACGCCGTGCATCGGTTCTATCGCCACGGCGAGCCGCTGACGACGCGCATCGTCACGATCACGGGCTCCGCGATCCGTGAGCCCGGCAACGTGGAAGCGATGATCGGCACCCCCATAGCCGACCTCGTGGCGGCCTGCGGCGGGTATCGCGGTAAGCCCGCGCGGCTGATCCACGGGGGCAGCATGATGGGTTATGCGATTTCCAGTGACGAGCTTCCGATCACCAAGGCCACGAATTGCATCATTGCTGCCGATGCCACCGAGATCGCGAGCTCCGAGAGGGAATGGCCCTGCATCCGCTGCGGCGAGTGCACGATCGCCTGCCCGGCACGCCTGCAGCCGCAGGACCTGCTGCTCGCTGCGCGCGGCAACGATGCCCCGCGACTCGTCGAACTCGGGCTCGCCGAGTGCATCGAGTGCGGCTGCTGCGACGTCGTTTGCCCCAGCCAAATTCCGCTGACCCAGACCTTTCAGGCAGCCAAGCAAAGCGTCAGCGCGTTTGACGCCAGACAATCTCTATCCGCGGCATCGGATGAACGATTCCACTCGCGCGAACAACGCCGGCTGGCAGCAGACGCGGCCGATGCCCGCCGTCGCGACATCATCAAACGCAGCTTGAGCGAGGATGACCAGCGGGCGGCGACGATCGCCGCCGCGGTCGAACGAGCCCGCCGCACCAGGACCCGGTCTGATGACAACTGAGCGCACAATCGCGGCCGTCTCCCAGGGCCCTCACAACCCGCCGGCGCCGGCCGTTCCCGTCGTGATGCGACGCGTGCTCTATGCGCTGGCCCCCGCCGCCGTCTGCCATGTCTGGTACTTCGGCCCGGGACTCTTGATCAATTTTGCGATCTGCGCCTCAGCCTCATTGCTGGCCGAGGCCGCCGTGCTCTCGATGCGACGTCGCGCCGTTCGACCAGCGCTCAGCGACGGCTCGGCCATCGTGACCGCGGCACTCATCGCATTCGCGATACCCCCGCTCACACCCTGGTGGGTTCCGGCGATCGGCGGCGCCTCGGCGATCATCCTCGCCAAGCAGCTTTACGGCGGGCTCGGCAAGAACCTTTTCAATCCGGCCATGGTCGGTTACGCGGTCATTCTGTTGTCGTTTCCGGTCGAAATGACGCAGTGGCTGCCGCCGCGCATGGGTGACATCGACTACATTCAGCTCGGCCTGCTCTCCCACCTCGTCTACTCGTTGTCCGGCGCTCTGCCTGCCGACTATGCGGTGGATGCGCTGACCCGCGCCACGCCGCTCGATCTCGTGCGCGATGGGCTGCGCTCGGCCCAGGCTTTCAGCGAGGTCAGAGCCGGCTCCCTGTTTGGCGATCTCGGTGGACGGGGCTGGGAGTGGGTCGGCAATTTCCTGATTCTGGGTGGCCTGTACCTGCTCTATCGCGGTGTGATCCGCTGGCACATCCCCGTTGCCATGCTCGCGGGGCTGCTCGTGCCCTCCGTCATTCTCGGCGTGCTCTATCCGAACGCTTACGCGTCACCGGCGTTTCACCTGTTCAGTGGCGCGGCTATCCTCGGCGCCTTTTTCATCGCGACCGACCCCGTCTCGGCCGCAGCTACCGTGCGCGGCCGACTGATCTACGGCGCCGGAATCGGGTTGCTCACATTTGCGATCCGGACCTGGGGCGGATTTCCGGACGGAGTCGCCTTCGCCGTTTTGCTCATGAATGCTGCCGTTCCTCTCATCGACCGCTACACCCGACCCAGGGCTTTCGGCCATGCCTGAGCGGACCGGAGCGAGAACCATTCTGCTGGTCGGAGCGATCGCGGCGGCCGCGGCAGTCCTGGTCACGGCAAGCTGGGAATTCAGCGCCGAGCGAATCGCCAGCAACGAGCGGGCCCGGCTGCTGGCGAGCCTGTCGAGCGTGCTCGATCCGGCCCTCCTCGGCAGAGATCTCGACCCCGTCCTGATAACCGCGCACGATCCCGATCGTCTCGGCAGCGCCGAGCCGGTGGACGTGTTCGTTCCGGTCGATGGAACCAATCCGCTCGCCGCCGTTTTTGCGAGCGTCGCGCCGGACGGTTACAACGCCCCGATCAACCTCCTGATCGGGATCGACGCTGCATCCGGCCGCATAACAGGCGTTCGCGTCGTCGGACACAGGGAAACGCCAGGGCTCGGCGACCTGATCGACATCGAAAAGTCGGATTGGATTCTGCAGTTCGACGGCAAGCGCGCCGATGATCCTCCGGCCGAGCTCTGGGCCGTGACCAAAGAAGACGGCGCCTTCGACTCGCTGACGGGCGCCACCGTAACACCGAGGGCCGTCATCCGGGCCGTGCACGACACATTGTTATACTTTGGCGAGCACCGCGAGGAGCTTCTCTCGGCCGCCGTGCGCGCGGCAGAAAGCCGCAGCGATCCCGCACTCGACTAGGCGCGCCCGGAAACATGGTAGTCAACCAGTCAACCGCACCGTGGACCCAGGGGTTATGGACCAGCAATCCGGCGCTGGTCCAGCTGCTCGGGCTCTGCCCGCTGCTTGCCATCACGACGACGTTCGTCAACGGGCTCATGCTCGGACTTGCCACGACGGTGGTTCTGGTGCTGACGAATATCACCATTTCCGTGGTCCGCTCCGCCCTCGAGCCGGTCGTGCGCATTCCGTTATTCGTGCTGATCATCGCATCGCTGGTGACGTCGGTCGACCTGTTGATGCGCGCGCTGTTGTTCGAACTGCATGAAACGCTCGGCCTCTTCATTCCTCTGATCATCACCAACTGCGCGATCCTTGCGCAGGCCGAGACCGTGGCGAGCCGTCGACCCGTCGGCTTCTCCGCCGCCTCCGCGCTCGCCAGTGGCACCGGCTTCGCACTCGTCCTCGTGGTTCTCGGCGCGATGCGCGAAATTCTCGGGTCGGGCACTCTGTTTGCCGGGCTCGACATGCTGTTCGGCCCGGCCGTCGCCGGCCTGAAGCTCGAGCTCGGCTTCGACGGCGCACTGATCGCCATCCTCCCGCCCGGCGCATTCTTCGGGCTCGCCGCCCTTCTGGCGGCGCGAAACTGGCTCGAAACGCGAGATTCGGCTGAATGAATGCCGCCAAGCGAGCGGCGATCTACAGCCGCCTCAGAGAGGCGAATCCTGACCCGAAGACCGAGCTCGTCTACCACTCGAACTTCGAGCTGCTGATTGCCGTCATCCTGTCGGCTCAAGCAACCGACGTCAGTGTCAACAAGGCGACCAGCAAGCTGTTTCGGGTTGCGCGAACCCCGGCCGGGATACTCGAGCTCGGCGAAGCGGGGCTCAAGACTTACATCAAGACGATCGGTCTGTACAACAGTAAAGCCGAGAACATCATCAAGACCTGCCGCCTGCTGCTCGACGAGCATGGCGGCGAGGTCCCCGAAGACCGGGCCGCGCTCGAAGCGCTGCCGGGTGTCGGCCGCAAGACGGCAAACGTCATTCTGAACACGGCTTTCGGCCACCCCACGATCGCCGTCGACACGCATATATTCCGGGTCGCCAATCGCACGGGCCTCGCCAAAGGCAAGAACGTCAACGAAGTCGAAAAACGGCTCGTCAAGTTCACGCCGGACGAATTCAGGCTCAACGCCCACCACTGGCTGATTCTGCACGGCCGCTACATCTGCAGGGCGCAGAAACCGCTGTGCGCCGAGTGCCCGATCGAGGATCTCTGCGAATACCGCCACAAGACCGTCTGAGAGGCGATACGCTCCCGAACCGCGAAATGTGCCCTGCGTCATATCGCCCGGCCGCATGGGCCGATATGTTGAGCATGGTGCTTTATGTCAGTTTGCCGAGGGTTCGAGCGTCGACGCAGCGACCAGCCTTGAGTTTTACGTAATCGTTCGGCGTGGCGCCGTTGCCGCCGCTTGTCGACTGCGCAAAACCGCTGGTCGGACGCTCGTATGAGGGGCGAAATTCTCGAGCACAATCGCTGCTATCGGATCAAGGACCTGTTGAATGAAAGGATGTGCGCCAACCGAAGCCGGCTTTACGCTGTTCGAGCTGATGATCTCGATCGTCGTGCTCAGCGTGTTACTTACTGTCGGTGTACCGACCATGCTTTCGGCTGCTGAGAAGCGCGAGACGATCTCGGCTGCGGAAGAGATTTACAGCCAGCTGCAATTCGCCCGATCGGAGTCAGTGTCGCGGTCGGCGCAGATCTTCGCCAACATTTCGGCCGGGGGCACCTGGGCCATCGGCATCAGCGACGACCCCAACTGCGATCCCACGGACAACAACCCGGCCTGCGATCTTCCCGACGTCACTGGAGCCAATGCGATCACCCATCTGTTTTCGTCGGCCGACTTCAACCAGATCGGCCTGACCACGACGGCCGCTCAGATTACGTTCTCGCCGCAGCGCGCTACGGCGACGGCCGCGACGATCGAGGTGGCCTCGGCCCGCAACATGGGCTTCACCGTCCGCATCGTCGTCACCGCGCTCGGCCAGATCAGCATGTGCTCACCGAACACGAACCCAGTGGAATACGTCCCGGACTACCGCGCATGCTGAATCGTAACTTCAAGCGTCAGCGCGGCCTGACAATCATCGAGCTCATCATCGGCCTGGCTGTCGGCCTGCTCGTCGTCGGTGGCGCCATCACCATGTATGTTCAGGCCATCCGCAGCAGCAACGAAACCCTGCGCAGCAGCAAGCTGAACCAGGAAATCAGCGCGCTGATGGCCGTCATGGTAGACGACATTCGGCGCGCCGGTTACTGGAACAACGTCAGCCTCGCCAATGGCAGTGAAAACCCATTCAGCCAGGAAAATGCCACGGTCCTGACCGTCATCGACGACATGACCAACAATGCCGCCCAGGGCGCCACGGGCCAGGGCAGCTGCCTCGTCTATGCCTACGATGCGACCTATCTAGGCGGTAACGTCGGCGGCACGCTCGAGACCACGGACCTGTTCGGCTTCCGCCTCAACGGAACGGTCGTGCAGATGCGCCAGACCGGCGTCGTCGACGGCGTCGCCTGCGTCGGTGGCACGTGCAACAGCTGCACCAACGGGACCTGGCAGAACGTGACCGATCCGAATCTCATCGAGATCACGGCACTGAGCTTCGATCTGGCCAACTCCCAGTGCATCAACGCCATGGAGCCGGACGGTGAAGACAACGACGCGGATGGCACGATCGACGAGGCCGACGAGGCCGACTGCTACGCGGTCGTGCCGGCAAACGGCAGCGGCGACGCCACGGCCGAAACCCGAGAGCTCCTGATAAGCGTCTCCGGCCGGCTCGCCAACGACACCTCGACTCAAATGACGGCAACTCAGACGATCAAGGTCCGAAACGACCACTTGCGACTCAGGTGACAGCGTGGAACGGCAACAGCAAATGAACGAAGCTCGAATTCGCGGTGGCGACCGCGGTGTCGTGACGCTCGCGATGACGCTGATCCTGCTCGTGCTCGTCACGATGGTCTCGATCTACACGAGCCGCACCGTGCTGTTCGAGCAGAGAATCTCCGGTAACGACTTCCGCTCGCGCCAGGCATTCGAGGCCGCCGAGTCCGGACTGCGTGTCGCGCTGGCGTACCTCGGCAGCCGCGGCGGCGCGGACAAGAACGACGACGGTGCGATGGATCCTGTCTTCGATACCGACGCCGATGGCATCGGCGACACCAACTCGGTGACGTTCGCTGACCTGAGCAGCGTGACCGTAACCGTCACCGGCGCCGTCCCGAGTTTCCAGATCGTGTCCGTGGGCGTCAGTGACGACTCGACGGCAACGCGAACGGTACGGACGGTGGGCGCTGCTGCAGACGGCCTGCCTAATCCGCCCGGCAACCCGCTCACGGCGCGTGGCCCCGTCGTCATCGACGGATCGGCCACCATCTACAACCCCGAGGGCAACTCGACG
The DNA here is from genome assembly GCA_050114575.1 of Gammaproteobacteria bacterium. Classification (GTDB taxonomy): domain Bacteria; phylum Pseudomonadota; class Gammaproteobacteria; order Steroidobacterales; family Rariloculaceae; genus DATCZB01. The sequence goes on from JASFSD010000060.1 coordinate 8,298, forward strand.
ATCTGGAGCGGCGAGGCGATCGACCTCGGCTCGAACAACTCGACGGCCACCGAGATCGCCGACCCGACCGATCCCGGCTATCCGGCCTGTCTCGACACGTCGATGACCTGCTCGACCGTGACGAGCTCGAACCGCGTCGCGTCGGGCCTCGACGTCATCGAGAACGACACCTCCTTGTCGAACCTGACGGCGCAGGCCATGTTCCAATACTTCTTCGGCCTGTCGATGGAGAATTATCGGGCGAGCCGGGTCACGCTCGACGTCGCTGCCGCCGACGTCAACAACCTCGCGAGCAATCTGACCAACCCCGGCGTGCAGCTCGCCACAGGTGAGATCGTCTGGGTCGAGGGCAACGCCGAGTTCAACAACAATACGACGATAGGCTGCACGGTCGTGGTGGTTGGAAACAATCTCTGCACGGGCGGCAATATCGACCCGTCGATCGTCATCGTCAACGGAGATCTCGTCGGTCTCGGGACGCCGAATGTCACGGGACTTCTCTATGTCATCGGCAACTTCGATCTGCAGGGCAACGTAACCAACCAGGGCGCCATCATCGTGCAGGGCAACCTCTTGAATGACGCCTCCGGCAGCCTCGACGTCAGGTACAACTCCGATGTTCTGAGTATGACACGTGACAACGGGCCGCTCGTCGGCTCACCCGGAAGCTGGCAGGACTGGTAAAGCAACGGAACTTTGGGAAGGGAATTCCAATGAGAGCACATTCAATTCGACGACAGAGAGGCTTTACGCTGACCGAGGCGCTGGTCTCTTTCGGCATCACGGCGACGGGCCTACTGGCCGTCGCGAGCTTCCAGGGCGATCTGTTTTCCGAAAGCGCCTACAACAAGGCGCGCACGGAAGCACTCGCGCTCGCGCAGCAGAAGATCGAGCAGTTCCGCCACTACACACACGCGGATGAGACCAACTACATCGACGACGATGGCGACGGCGTCATGGACACCGATGGCACCTACACGGAAAATCCCGTGACGGGTCAGAATGCCGTCTTCACGCGATCCTGGGATCTTTCAACTACGAGCCAGGCCAAGGAAATCGACGTCACAGTCTCCTGGACGGACTCGTCGAACGTCGACCAGTCCGTATTGCTCGAAGCCTCGGTGCCTTTTATCTCACCGCGCGGCGGCGCCGACAGTGTTGCGGGCTTCGAGTCGCCGATACTGAATGCCCCGACGGGGCGGGCGCAGGTCGGTGAAGGAGAGCTCGCCGACTTTCCGAACCCGACGCTCTACGCCTCGCCCGTGACCGGCGGCGACGGCCTCAGCATGTATCAGAGCGAGGAGAACCTGCTGCTGGTCGACGATCAGAACAAGGTGCTGCTGACGCTGCTCGACGCCTGTAATACGGCGACGCAACAATGCACTGATTTCGTCAAGGTCTCGGGCACGGTTTACCTGGACACGGACAATTCGAGCGAAGACCTGATCGACATCTACGTCATCGCCTCCAACGCCGCCCACTGCGCGCGCTACGTTTCCGATGGCACACTCGCGAACCCGCCGACGACCGACTCCGGTGACTACGAGTACTACCACTACACCTGCTACATCGGCGGCGGATGGCACGGCAATATCGGCATCGTCACGGCGCCGAACTCGATCCAGCAAACCGA
>JASFSD010000061.1:0-9913 GCA_050114575.1 Gammaproteobacteria bacterium
CGATCGGCTCTTCCTGGGTAAGCACATCGCGCAATTCGATCAGGTGTGCTTTGAGCCGGTCTGCCTCCTCGGCGACGTCCGTGCGCTGCGCGATGAATGCGAGCTCCTGCTCCAGCCGCTCGGGTTCCGGCTCGACCTCTAACTTGGCCAGCCGCTCGAGCAATTTATCGCGATAACGCGGAGCCACGGCGTCGAGCTGTGCATCGACGGTGACCATCAGCGATTCGATTGCGTCGAGCCTTTCCGCGAGCATGTCGCCAAGACGGGCGCCTTCGCGCCCCCTGGCTGCGGCGAGCGACTTGAGCGCCGCCTGAAAGGCAGCCAGCGCAGGCTCGAGCATCGCCTTGCTGCGTTCTGCATCGTCGCTGATAACGCCGGGCCAGCGAAGAATCTCATTCAGGCTGAGCCTGCCGGCCCCGGGCCAGTGTTCCAGGACCTCGGCCTCGATTCGCCTGAGCTCCTTGAGCCGCTCGTGATCGATCTCGGTATCGGCCTGGCTCGAACCGATTCGATTGAATCTCAGCGTGCAGTCGACCTTGCCGCGGTTGATCACATCGCCGGCAAGCTTGCGGAGTTTCGGCTCCAGCGATCGGAAGTCCTCCGGCAGCCTGAATCCGAGATCGAGATAGCGATGATTCACGCTGCGGACCTCCCAGCTGAGCCGGTACGACCCGACCGAGGATTCTGCCGATGCGAAACCGGTCATGCTTTTTGGCAAGGCAATACTCCAACTGACGATACGGAAATCCGGACTCCGAAAGTCTAAGATATGCTGCTGGCTTAGACGAGGCAGAGTGTGCGGCTCGAATTTGCAAAAACCAGCCTGATCGGTCATCGGGCGGAAAATCAGGACCGGGTCGAGATTGTGCGTGCAAAGTCCAGCGCGCTCTTGATCGTAGTCGACGGGATGGGCGGCCATGCCCAGGGCGCGCAAGCCTCTGCGGCAACCGTTGCCTGCCTGACGAGCCGGTTCCGGGAGGCCGGCCAACCTGTGCTCGATCCCCAGGGCTTCCTGATCAGCGCGCTCTCCGCCGCGCATGACGAGGTCGTGGCGCTCGGCTCGGGCATCTCGGTCGAAAAGCGCCCCCGGGCGACCTGCGCCGTCTGCCTGGTTCAGGATGCGAGGATCTTCTGTGCCCATATCGGCGACAGCCGCATTTATCAGTTGCGTGACGGCGCGATCCTGTATCGGTCGCGTGATCACAGCCGCGTCGAGCTGCTGCTGCACGAAGGCGTCATCCAGGAACAGGAAGTCAGCACGCACCCGATGCGCAATTTCGTCGAGTGCTGCCTCGGCGGCAGCGAGCCGCTGCCCGATATGAGCGTGGCGCCCAGCCGCCGCCTGCGACCGCGGGACGTCGTCTTACTGTGCTCCGACGGTCTGTGGTCCGGTGCCGACGAGAATGCCCTGCTGGCGCTGAGCGACTCCGAGCGTGACCTGAACGAGGCTCTCGAAGAGCTTGCCCGGCTCGCGGTGGAAGCCAACGCTCCGAATGGCGACAACACCAGTGCCGTGGCCATGCGGGCCATCGGAGCAAGCGCATGAGGCACGATGGGCGCCGCGCCGACGCACTTCGGCCGATCCAGCTGGAGCCCGCTTTTACGCGTCACGCCGAAGGGTCGGTTCTCGTCAGCTTCGGCGATACCCGGGTCATCTGCACGGCTTCGGCGGAGCCGCGCGTGCCGCCCTGGATGAAGGGTCAGGGCTCCGGATGGATCACGGCGGAATACGGCATGCTGCCTCGGGCCACCCACACGCGCTCACCGCGCGAGGCCGCGCGTGGCAAACAGAGCGGACGCACACTCGAGATTCAGCGCCTGATCGGCCGCAGCCTCAGAGCGGTGGTGGATCTTCAAGCCCTCGGCGAGCGGACCATTACCGTCGATTGCGATGTGTTGCAGGCAGATGGCGGCACCAGGACCGCCGCAATCACGGGCGGCTACGTCGCACTTCGCCTTGCAGCACAGCGCCTCGTGCAGCAGGGGCGGATTCCATCCACGCCGATCTACGGCCAGGTTGCGGCAGTCTCGGTGGGGATAGTCGACGGCACCGCGATGCTCGATCTCGAATATACCGAGGACTCCCAGGCCGAAACCGACATGAATGTCGTAATGAACGAGGCCGGCGCCTTCATCGAGATTCAGGGAACGGCCGAAGGCCACGCCTTCACGCGCCCGGAGCTCGACACCCTGCTCGATCTCGCCACGGCAGGCATCCAGGAGCTCTTTGCCGCGCAGCTCTCGGCCCTCGAATGACCCGCAGACCGGGTGCTCACTGGATTCTGGCCACCACGAACCCCGGCAAGCTTGCCGAGTACCGCCAGCTCTTCTCCGACTCTCGGCTCCGCCTCGATGCGCTGGAGCCGAGCTCGATCGCTGCGCCGGAAGAGACGGGCCTGACTTTCGTCGAAAATGCGCTGATCAAGGCGCGGCACGCTGCACGCGTGAGCGGCAAACCATCCATTGCCGACGACTCGGGCCTCTGCGTGGCGGCTCTGGGCGGTCAGCCCGGCGTACGATCAGCCAGATATGCGGGGCCCGAAGCGTCCGACACTGACAACGTCGAGCGGCTGCTGGAAGCACTCGAGGGCGTCGAGGACGAGCACCGGCAGGCTGAATTTCATTGCGTCATCGTGGCGCTCGTCGCGCCCGAGGACCCGGCCCCGCTCATCGCGACCGGCAGCTGGCGCGGTTGGATCGCGCCATCACCCCGCGGCCGGCGGGGGTTTGGCTATGACCCGGTCTTTTTCGATACCGATCTCGGCATGACGGCGGCGGAGCTTACGCCCGAGAAGAAGAATTCCGTCAGTCACCGCGGTCGCGCTTCGCGAGAGCTCAAGCGGCTGCTCGGACGCGATCACGCCTGATATTCGGCAGTTTTATGCACATCCGGCCCGAGCCGACAGAAAATCAAGACCGTTGCGAGAGCAAGTTACAGCCAGCATTTGTGAATTCCATATAACTAACTGAAATCCAAAACAATATCTGCCTTGAACGTTTTTTGATCAAATCAACAGAAATAGAGAACCGATAAGGGGCTGCCGTCCGGGCGGAACGGATTCTCCACAGACTTATACACAGCATCTGTGGATAAGGCCCGGGCTTGTTTTTCCGCGCCGCGGCCAGTATTCTCACGCGCCCCGCGAGGGACGAGACCATGAAACCCGAGACCCATCCAGATTACAGCGAGATCAAGGTCAGCTGCAGCTGCGGCAACGAGTTCGTCACGCGCTCGACGCTCGGCGAGGATCTTCAGGTCGAAGTCTGCTCGTCGTGCCACCCGTTTTACACGGGCAAGCAGAAGATCGTCGACACCGGTGGCCGTGTGGACAAATTCCGCCGCCGCTACGGCATGACGAAGAGCAGCTGACGCTTTTCCCTGATTTTCGCTGAATTGCGGCCGCTATCCCGCGGCAAGCCTTGACCGTCTGCTATAATGGCGCGCCGCTTCGGCGTGCGCCGATTAGCGGTCCCACACTACCAGGCCGGACGATCTACCGGGCCATCGGTCCGGCCAACATGGGTTTGCAGTGGCTCGGGTACAGTGCATGACGACCAAGACCTACACCCTCATTCATCCGGATACCGGCGCTGAGACCAAATTCCCCGTACTGACCGGGACCTCCGGTCCGCCGGTCATCGACGTCACGGGAATTTACAGCGGAACCGGGGCATTTACTTTCGATCCCGGCTTCGCGGCCACGGCGAGCTGCGTCAGCACCGTTACTTATATTGACGGTGAAGCCGGCATTTTGCAGTACCGCGGTTATCCGATCGAGCAACTTGCAGAGCATTCGACCTTCATTGAGGTCGCCTACTTGCTCCTGCACGGCGACCTGCCGAGCAAGGACGAGCTGTCTGAATTCGATTATTCGATTCGTACGCACACGATGCTCAACGAATCGCTGCTCAGATTCTTCAACGGCTTTCACCACAATGCGCACCCGATGGCCATGGTGTCGGGCGTGGTCGCATCCATGTCGGCCTTCTATCATGCCAGCACGGATATTCGCGACGCCTACGACCGCGATGTCTTTGCCCACCGGATAATCGCCAAGATTCCGACCATCGCCGCGGCGGCGTACAAGCACTCGCTCGGCCAGCCTTTCGTTTATCCGCACAACGATCTCGATTACTGCAGCAATCTGCTCAGGATGTTCTTCTCCGTGCCGTCGGACGACTACGAGGTGGATCCGATTGCTTCCCAGGCGCTCGACCTGCTGTTCATTCTGCATGCCGATCACGAGCAGAACTGCAGCACCTCGACAGTTCGTTTGGCGGGCAGCTCCGGAACGAACCCCTATTCAGCGATTGCGGCCGGCATGTCGGCCCTCTGGGGCCCGGCCCATGGCGGCGCCAACGAGGCCGTTATCAACATGCTCGAGGACATCGGATCGGCCGACAGAATCGGGAAGTACATCGAGCGCGCCAAAGACAAGAACGATCCGTTCCGGCTCATGGGCTTCGGCCACCGGGTCTACAAGAATTACGACCCCAGAGCGACGCTGATCCGGGAGATGGCGCATCGCGTGCTCGAGCAGATCGGCACCAGCGACGATGCCCCGCTGTTCGAGCTCGCGCTCAAGCTCGAGGAAATCGCCCTCAAGGACGAATACTTCGTAGAGAAGAACCTGTATCCGAACGTCGATTTCTACTCGGGCATTATTTACCGCGCTCTCGGCATCCCGAAGTCCATGTTCACGGTCATGTTCGCGATTGCCCGCTGCGTTGGCTGGGTTACCCACTGGCAGGAAATGGTCGCCGACCCCGGCACGCGCATCGGCCGGCCGCGCCAGCTCTACACGGGTCCGGCCAAGCGCGACTACGTCGGAATCGGCGAGCGGGGCTGAGCCGGCTCGGAGTCGTCAGCTACCAGGGCTTCTAACTCCCGCCGCGAAGCGCGGGCCATGGGCCGGCGGTCGATGGCGGACAGCGGCGCCTCGCGGATCCCGTTTTCGGGAAACACCGGCGTCAATACCGACGCACCTTCGGCCTGGAACCGATAACCCGGGACCTGCACCTGACGCCCTCCACCGTAGCGAAAGCGCTGGGCGCACGATGACAACCGGTAACCGAACCCCTCGAGCGCGACCGCCACGGCTTCGGCGCTCGCCGAGAAAACATGAAGCTCGATCCGGCTCGCGCTCGTCGCCGTGCCCGCGAGAACCGGACCGGTCAGACGCGGCTCGAAACCCGCCAGCCGGTGCATCAAGCCAAGTGCCAGCAGGCGCAACTCCTGAAGCCTGTCAGCGTGCCCGTTCGGCTCGAAGATCCGCTGCCGCTCGGCCAGGCAGGCTTCGATCTGAGCGTTGCTGGGAAGCGCCCCGAATGCAGTGACCGAGAGCCTCTCGGCCGCTTTCCGTTTGGCCAGACCGTAATCGACGATGCCATGCTCGATCATGAGACGAGCCGATTCCTGCGCCAGCCGTTCTCTGACCTCGGTCTGCAGCGCCTTGTGCATTCGGCGTGCCATGGTCACCCCTGATCTATTGAAACAGTGGAACGGTGCTCTGGACCTCGTCCGTTGCCGTCGGTAACGGGTCGTTTGAGAGGCAGGCGGTATTCGGCTCACGCTCGGGCTGATTCTCGAGCAGGAACATTTCCCAGTGGGCGTTGCGATTGCAATCAGCCGCAATCAGACCGGTTTCGGGATCGATACGGCGCTCGACGATCCCGGGCGGCCGCGGCAGCTCGTGCTCAGGCATCCCGTCGAGAGCAGCCCGCATGAAATCTATCCATGCCGGGATAGCCGTTCTACCGCCCTGCTCGCCCTGCCCCAGGTCCCGGGTATCGACGTCGAAGCCGACGCGGACCACGGCGACGATATCGGCATTGAAGCCCGCGAACCAGGCGTCCCTGGGACCGGTCGTGGTTCCGGTCTTGCCGGCAAGATCGCGTCGTCCTGCGAACGCCTGCCCGGCGCGCCGACCTGAGCCGGAGCGGACGATGTCCTTCATCACGTCGGTGATCAGATAGATCCTCTGCGGCGACTCCACGCGTTCGGCGCAGCGCAGGGGCGGGAAAATATCGCTCGGCCTCTCGATCAGTGCCGAGGTCGCGTCGCTCCAGCCGTCAGTCGACCGGCTCGATGCGGTCGACTCCCGACAGAGCATCTCGACGCTCAGGCTCGCGTCGTAGAGCACGTTGCCATCGGAGTCTTCGACTCGATCGATGAAGTACGGCCTCGCGACCGAGTCTCCCTGGGCACGAATGCCGACCGAGTAACCACCATTGGCGAGTATTGAGTATGCGCCGGCAAGCTCCATCGGCGTGACGCTGCCGCTGCCGAGGGCCAGGCTCGCGTTATTCGGTAAAGCGTCGGGACCGAAGCCGAAGCGCTCGAGATAGCGAATGGAGTTTCGCGGCAGGATGTCGCGCACGACCCGGTCGGCTGCCGCATTCAGAGACTCGAACAAGGCAAACCGCAACGGGATTTCGCCATGATACTCGCCGCCGTAATTGACGACTGCGCGCGTCGTCTCGAGCGTCTCACTGTGCTCGACATAGGGCGCATCGTTGACGATCCTCGCCAGCGTATAGCCATTCGCCAGCGCAGACAGATAGAAGAAAGGTTTGAACGACGATCCCGGCTGTCGGCCGGCCTGAGTAACGCGATTGAAGGCGTTGCGCTGAAAGCTGTAGCCGCCGACAAGGGCGACTACCGCGCCGTCCATCGGATCGATCGATACGAGCGCGCCCTCTACTTCTGGTATCTGGAACAGCTCGAGCCGGCCATCCGCGAGCCGCCGAAAGCGGACGACATCGCCGGCGGCGACCACATCGGAAACCACTTCGGGCCTCGGACCCTGACGGTCGTCGTTTATGTAGCTGCGCGCCCAGCTGAACGAATCCACGCCGAGGTTGACCAGGCCGGCAGACCGCAGATAGACGTCGGCAAATATGTCATTGACGGCCACGACGACACCGGCTTCGGAGCCGAATTGTTCGGGATAATCCGCCAGCAGGTCGTCCAGCGCCGTGGTAAAGCCTGTGGCGTCCGGGTCCGCCGAGTCTTCGGCGCTCGCAATCGCCGAGAGGTCTATGTTTGCCAGGGGCCCACGATAGCCGTGATTCCGATCGTAGCTCTCGAGCGCAGCGCGCAACGCATCATTCGCCGCGACCTGCAGTCGGCTGTCTACGCTCGTTATGACATTGAGGCCTGCCGAATCGGCCATCTCCTTGCCGAATCTCGCAACGGCCCACTCATATGCCATCTGCGCTATGTAATCTGCGGACAGCTCCGTTTCCAGGCCGAATTTCTGCGAAACGATCGGCTCGGCCAGAGCAGCGTTGCGGTCTGCCGCATTGATATAGCCGAGCTCGAGCATGCGCCTCAATACATAGGCGCGGCGAGCGGCCGCATTCTCGGGGCTGTTATAAGGGTTCATGATCGACGGCCCCTGAGGGATGCCGGCGATGATCGCGACCTCGCCGAGCGAGAGCTGGTCGATATCCTTATTGAAATACGTCTGCGCGGCAGATGCGATTCCGTTGGCGCGCTGTCCAAAAAAGGTCGTATTCAGAAAAAGGCCTAGAATTTCCTCCTTGCTGAACTCATTCTCGATACGGAAAGCCAGAATGGCCTCCTTGAACTTTCGCACGAGCGAGTAGTCGCGGCTCATCAGGTTGGCGGTGCGGGACACCTGCTGAGTGATCGTGCTGCCACCCGGAACACGCTCGCCGGGGCGGGTGACGAAATAGACTGCGCCGCGAAGTATGCCTGCGTAGTCGATACCCGAGTGCTCGAAGAAGCGGTCGTCTTCCGCGGCCAGAAAAGCCTGCTTGACGACTTCGGGAATTTCCTCGTACGGAACGGGCGTGCGCTTCTGCTCCCCGTATTGCTGCATCAGCCGACCGTCCCGGCTGTATATGCTCATGGGAATCTGAAACTGAACATCACGAAGCTCGGCCGCATCGGGCAGGCTCGGCTCGACATAGAAATACGCGCCGGTCAGCAAGGCGAACACGCTGACGCCGGCCGCTGCCGCAAACGTCAGAATTCGCAGGGAATTGCGTAACCAGGTATTCATTGGCAAACCTGCATTCTACGTCCTTGCCTTGGGTAAGGCGTTTGTGCATAGTCCCGCGAACGAGGCAAACCCGCCGAAAGGCGGGGACGCAAAGCCACCGATCTAAGGGCGTCCGGTAAATTACGACGCCTAGGATAGCGGGGCTGCCGGTGCGGATGAAAGCGACCGAGCCACGTAACTCGAGCTCCGCACCGTCGGTCTGAGGCGCCCGTTTCCCGGGCCCGCGGCTTTAGCTTCCCCGATCTCGGCAAATTTGCCAACAACGTTGAGGAAGACATGCCGCAAGCCGACCAATCCCGATTTACGCTCGTCACCGGTATCGTGAATCTGGTCACAACGGCATGTGTCCGGGCTAGGTTATAGTCAAATCGTTGTTCTGAGGGCGTCTATAGGATTCTAACCCAACTATCGGAGTTGGAAAGGAAAAAATGTGTTTGGTAGCAATCGCAAACGGCCCTTGATAGGACTGGACGTAACGACTTCGTCGGTCAAATTGCTCGAGTTGTCGGAGAGCGCGCGCGGGTTCCGTGTCGAATCCTTTGCCGCCGAGCCGACGCCGGCGAATGCGATCAACGAGAAGGCCATCGTGGATGCGGAAGCCGTTGGCGAAGCCATTCGGCGCGCCGTAAAACGTGCCGGCACCAAGACCCAGGATGCGGCTGTCGCGATTTCGGGCGATGCGGCAATCACCAAGGTCATCCAGATGCCGAAGAATCTCAGCGATTCCGATCTCGAAGGCCAGGTGGAACTCCAGGCCGACCAGTACATACCGTTTCCGATGGAGGAAGTCAGCTTCGACTTCGAGACCATCGGCGAAAGCGAGCGGGACTCCGAGATGGTCGACGTCCTGCTCGTTGCGACCCGAACCGAAAATGTCGAGCAAAGGCAGGCAGCCGTCGAGGCCGCTGGACTCATAGCCCGCGTCGTCGACGTCGAAGCCTTCGCGGTCGAGAACGCCTGCACCCTGATGACGCACCAGATGCCCGATGGCGGCGACGAGAAATTCATCGCGATTGTAGATTTCGGCGCCAGCACGACGACGTTCAGCGTGCTGCACAATCTCAAGGTCATCTATACACGCGACTTCGCCTTCGGCGGGCAGCAGCTCACCGAGGAGATCATGCGGACCTATGGCCTGAGTCTCGAGGATGCCGGCCGCGCCAAGAAGGAGGGCGGGTTGCCCAGCAACTACCAGCCCGAAGTGCTGGACGCGTTCATGGACGACATGTCTCAGCAGGTCAGCCGATCCCTGCAGTTCTTCCTCGCCTCGGGAACTGGCCGCGACCAGCCCGATCAGGTGCTCGTCTGTGGCGGGTGCGCCAACATTCCGGGTGTTGCCGATGTGATCGGCAGCCGCATCGGCATCGCGACCGAGGTCGGCGACCCGCTCGGACAGATGAAGCTGTCTTCCCGCGCCAAGGCGCATGGCGTTCAGAAAGATGCAACGGCACTGCTCACAGCCTGCGGCCTTGCACTAAGGAGTTTCGACTGACATGCCAACGATCAACCTGTTGCCGTGGCGCGAAGAGCTGCGGCAAAAACGCAAGAGAGAATTCCTGATCGCTGCCTTCGGTGCGGTCCTGCTCGGCGGAGCGCTGACATTCGGCACCAAGTTCTTCTATCAGTCGCAGATCGCCGCTCAGAATGAGCGCAACAACCTCCTGCGCACAGAGATCGCAGAGCTCGATCGGCAGATCGAGGAGATCAACGAGCTCGACGCGCAGAAGTCTCGACTGCTGGCGCGCATGGAGATCATCGACCAGCTGCAGAGATCGCGCCCCGAGGCCGTCCATCTGATGGATGAGGCCGTCGAGATCCTGCCGGAAGGTGCGCATCTTACGGAATTCAGGCAGGAAGGCTCGCGGATCGAGATCACCGGCGTT
>JASFSD010000062.1:0-9839 GCA_050114575.1 Gammaproteobacteria bacterium
TCACCATCAGGTCGAGCACGTATCTGTCGACCAGCCACCCGAACTGGCCTTCGCGGATACCGAGCCCGGGCAGGACATCGGGTAACGCCGCCGCAAGCTCCGCTGACATCGGAACCGATAGGCCGATGAGCACGACGAAAGCAAGCAGCCGGCCGAACAAGGTCGCGCCGAGCCCTATAGTCGATGCTGCACTTTTCGCCGGCATTGAGAGAACCCCCTGTCGATTCACTCGTATTCTGCTGCTCCCGGCCTGTTCGACGACCGGAAGGCAAGCTTTATGCTCTACAAGATTATGGAAGCAAAGTGCGTGCCAGCGACTGCTTCTGAGTTATTTCAAATAGTTAGACCTGAATCGGTCAGGAATAGACGGCCGGCCGTAAAGAAAATCGACGAAGCCCTGCATTATGGTAAAGCGGTTCGGGCGAGGGTTCTGCCCGTGCCCGCCAGCCGCGGAAATCGGCGATCGGCGACTAATCGACCGCGACGAGCTCGGTGGCGGTGCGCCGGCGAAGCTCGGCGAGATTGTCCTGGGCGGTCTGGTAGTGCCGGGGTGACTTGAGGATGGCGTCCTCGAACATGGTCTGGGCGGTACGCAGATTGCCGTCGAGCATCGCGACGTAGCCGACGTCGTTCAGAGCGACATGCTCGGGGATGGCGCGCCGCATCGTGCTCACGGCGAGGTCATAGTCCTGCTCGCGCGCATAGACGAGGCCGAGATTACGCCAGGCGCGCTCGTACTCCGGATCGATCTCCAGCGCAACGAGAAAATCCCGCTTCGCTCCCTCGAGGTCGGCCGAAAGGTACTTCGAATAGCCCCGATTGTTGCGTACCGAAGCGACCGTCGGCTGCAGATTGATCGCGGCGCTGTAGTGCGAGACGGCGAGATCGTACTGCTCGTCGCTGTCGGCGATGATTCCCAGCGTGTTGTGAGCGCGCCAGAGCGTCGGGTCGAGCTCTGCAGCGAGGGTCAGGGGCTGTACGGCATCGTCGAATCGGCGCGAGTCGAACAGGGCCGTACCGAGACCCAGCTGTGCGAGCGCATTCTCGGGCTCGATCTCGCAGACTGCGGCATACGCTCGCGCGGCGAGATCGCTGTTACCGCGTCTCTCGTGAATCGCGGCAATCATGTACAGCGACTCGACATCTTCCGGCTCCAGATTCACGGCCTGCACGTACAGGTAGAGCGCAAGGTCCAGATCGTTCTGAGCCAGAGCTGCCTGGGCCCGGGTCCGGCCTTCGGCGGCCGACGTTACGGGATACTCCGTTACGTGCAGCACTTCCGGCTCTCCGGAGTACAGCTCACTGCGATCGGTGACCTGCTCGCCGAAAGGAGTGGTCGTGGTCGTCACGCAGCCAGTGGTGGCAGTCAAGACCAGGAAGATCAGTGAAGACCTCAATACCGTATGGCGATTTCTCGTCCCGGCTGGCGGCGTTATCTCGGCAGGGCTCAGGCTATACATGGCTAGGCTCCCACGGGAGGCGGAACGCACTCCCGACAGGCCGCCTAGGTTTTCACATGGTCTTGAACGCTTCAATGAATTGCATCACAGCCGGGCCGATGGCAACGATGAAGAACGAAGGGAACATGCAGAACACGAGCGGGAAGATCATCTTGGTGCCGATCTTCGCCGCTTCTTCCTCGGCCTTCTGCATGCGCTTGTCACGGAATTCCTCCGAATAGACGCGAAGCGCGTCCGCGACACTGGTACCGAACTTGATCGTCTGAACCAGCAGGCCGACCAGACCCTTGATGTCCTCGAGCCCGCAGCGATCGGCGAGGTTTCTGAGCGCAACGGGCCGCTCGACACCGGCGCCGATCTCGGCCGTGACCAGAGACAGTTCCTGGGCCAGATCCTTGTGGCTGATCTCGAGCTCGCGTGCGACGCGCTCGATGGCAGGGCCGAGACCAAGCCCGGATTCCACACAGACGACGAGCAGGTCCAGAGCATCGGGAAACGCGACGCGCAAGCGCTTCATGCGCTTCTCACGAATCTTGCCCAGAATGGCGTCCGGCAGCCGGACTCCGACCATTGCCGACATCACGACGATGAAGAGGACCATCGTCGACGACAGCTCCGGATACCAGCGCACGGCGATGTAAGCGCCCACCGGCATGACCAGGGCCGTCAGGGCCTTGATCGCGTAGAAAGTGTTCAGCGCATTCTTCGACCGGTAGCCGGCCTGGATCAACCGCTGCAGAGTCTTGTTCTGCTCCGCTTCCTTCGACGGCAGGACGTATTTCGCTACGGGCTGGATGTACTTCGAGATATCGAGGTCCCAGCCGCTTTGCGCGCCCGCGGACTCCGATCCCGTGGCCGCCGCCACACGCTGCCGCACCGGATCGGTTGCGGCTGCCACGATGGAGCTCAGGCCGAACGACGCGAGGCCAACAGCAAGCCCGATAATCAGTATCAGAATGATGGTTGTCGGTTCCATTGTGATTTCCTATACGTCGATTCGAAGGATCTTCTTGATCCAGTAGATGCCGACTACTGCCGAACACAGACCGTAGATGATGATCATGTGGCCGGTCTCGTTATCGGTCAGCGACTGCAGATAGCCGGGGGTCGTAATCCAGATCGCGGCGAACAGCACCAGAGGTACCAGAGCCAGGACCCAGGCCGACATTCGCCCCTCGGCCGAAAGCGTCCTGACCTTGCGCTCGAGCCGGAAACGACCGCGGATAACGCCGCTGATCTGCTCGAGAATCTCGGCAAGGTTACCGCCGGTCTCCTTCTGGACCAGAACGGATGTCACCAGTGCCATGACCGGAACGCTCGGAATGCGCTGCAGGAAACCGAGCATGGCGCGGCGCACGTCGTTGCCGTAGTTGAGGTCGGCGAACGTTGCCTTGAGCTCGCCTGCCAGCGGCTCTGCCATCTCTTCGCTCGCGAGCTTGATGGAGCCCGTGAACGGATGACCCGCGCGAAGCGCGCGCTTGATCATATCGATCGCGTCCGGCAGCTGCTCCTCGATCTTCTGGATCCGCTTGGTCCGGTCGTGCAGGATCTTCTGGAACGGCAGCCAGGTCGCCGCGCCGAATACGAGCACGGCGAGGATGATCTGGTTCGAGAAGGTCCAGGCGATGAAACCGGCGACCACGCCAGCGAGCAGCGCCAGCAGCGTCAGCCGGTAGGCCAGAATCTTGTGGCCCGCCTGCTCGATCACGGCACTGAGGCTCTCCATGAGCGGGATCTCCTCGAGCTTGCGCTCCAGCGGAGAGAGCTCACGCAGATACTTGTCGCGGAGCAGCGACGAGAACGACTCTTCACCGAGCTCTTTCTCGACCTCGCCGAGGCGCTTCTTGAGGCGCTTGCGGACCTTGCCGCTCTCGGCAAAGACCGGCGTGATCATGCCCTGAGACAGTAGGAAAACGGCCACACCTACGATGGCTACGAATATAAATGCTCCTGATGACATCGCTGTCGCCTCCTATGCTCTAGAGCGCATTCCCGCGGAAGGTCTCGATCGGCAGATCGATTCCCTTCGCGGTCAGGTTTCGGTGGAAAGCCGGAACGATTCCGGTCGCCTTGAGCTCGCCCTGGACGGTTCCGTCCGCGGCTACACCCTGGCGCTCGAACTTGAACAGTTCCGACATCGTAATGATTTCGCCTTCCATGCCGTTGATCTCCGCCAGGCTGATCATGCGGCGCTTGCCATCCTCGTGACGCGCAATCTGCACGACCACATCGATGGCTGACGAGATCTGCTCGCGGATGACTTTGGTCGGAAACTGGAACCCGGTCATCGAGACCATGCTCTCGACCCGGCTCAGCGCATCGCGCGGCGTGTTGGCGTGAATCGTGGTCAGCGAGCCATCGTGACCCGTGTTCATTGCCTGGAGCATGTCCATCGCCTCGGCGCCGCGAACCTCGCCGACGACGATGCGGTCCGGACGCATTCTCAAGCTGTTGCGTACGAGATCGCGCGCCGTAACTTCACCCTTGCCTTCGATGTTCGGCGGGCGCGTTTCTAGCCGAACGACATGATCCTGCTTGAGCTGCAGCTCGGCCGAGTCCTCGATCGTCACGATGCGCTCGGTCGACGGGATGAAGCCCGACATCACATTGAGCAATGTCGTCTTACCGGCGCCCGTACCGCCTGAGATCAGCACGTTCATTCGACCCTTGACGATCGCGTTCAGAACCTTCGCCGCTGCCGGGCTGATGGATCCGTAGTTGATCAGATCGTCCATCCCGAGCAGTTCGACGGCGAAACGTCGAATCGACATCGAAGGCCCGTCGATTGCGAGCGGCGGAATGATCGCGTTGACGCGAGAGCCGTCGGCCAGCCGTGCGTCCACCATCGGCGAAGACTCATCGACGCGGCGACCGACGCCAGACACGATCCGGTCGATAATGTTCAACAGATGCTGATCGTCGTTGAAGCGAACGTCGGTCAGCTCGAGACGGCCGCGACGCTCGACGTAGACCTGATGCGGTCCGTTGACGAGTATGTCCGCGACCTTCGAGTCCGCCAGCAGCGGCTCGAGCGGACCGAGGCCCATGACCTCGTCTTCGATGAACTTGAGGACGCGCTCGCGCGCTTCCATGTTGAGCGGCGCGTTTTCCTGCTCGAGCAGCTGGCGCCCGGTGTTCCGGATCTGCGTCCGTGCCTGTTCTTCCGCCATCGTCCCGATGAGCGAGAGGTCCATGATCTTGAGCAGGCGGTCATGAATCTTGACCTTCCAGTCCTTTTCGATCGGGGACAGGGAGGTCAGCTCGTCGGCTGCGCCCTCCGGCGACGTTATTTCTCCTGCGATTGTGACCATTTATCCTTCCTTAGAATGGTTGAAAACGCCCTGCCGAAGACGCCCGTCGTATCGGTGGCTTCCTCTCTGCCGCTTATCTTTGCCTCCAAAGCAAGGAGATCCTTGGTCACGGGCGCCGACTTAGCGTATTCGTGCATCGGAATGCCGAGATTGATGCTTTCGGCGACTGTCTTGAAGTCACTCAGCACATCCGTGATCCCGGTCCCGGGCAAAGCGCGTTGAATGTCCTCGAGCCCGATTGCCGAATTCTTGTTGTAGCGGTTGACGACAACGAGCACCCGTTCAGGCCCGATGTTGATGCTCGAGAAAATCTCGAGCATGCGGTTGGCGTCATGCAGGTGCCCCAGCGTCTGCTGCAGGACGAGCACGATTCGCGTTGCCCGCTGCATGACCGGAACGACATGAGGATCGATGCGTCGCGGCATGTCGATGACCACGTGCTCGTAGCGATTCTGCATCTTTTCGACCAGCGCGCTGAGCTGCCCCTGGCGCTCCTGGCTGATATGAATGACGTTCTCGGGTTGCGCCGCAAGGAGCCGCAGCCCGCTCTCGTGCTTGGTCATGTAGGCCTCGAGCGCGACGTCGTCGAGGCTGTAGACACTGTCGAGCACTTCCATCAGCCCATGGCGCAGCTTGATATCGAAATACTGGGACAGCCCCGTGAACTGCAGATCGAGGCCCATCAACGCTGTCGGCACTTCCGCCACCGACTCGAGAATGTGCGCGACGTTGCAGGCGAGGAAAGTCGCGCCGCTGCCGCCCTTGGCGTTGACAAAGATCGTGAGCCGCTCATCGCGCTCACCCGAGGTGTCGATCGATTGTGAAAGGACGCGGTCTATCGTCTCGCTGAGCTCGGCCGCGCTGACTTGCCCGGAAAGGAAGTCGCGGGCGCCGACGCGCATTGCCAGCCGCATCGTGTTTGCATCGCCGTGCTCCGCAACGACGACCATCGGCGGGCCGCCCGGCTTCTGCTCCGAGGCCAGCGCCTCGAGGTCGCCGTGGCCGGAGTCCGTGAGCAGCATAACGACCAGATCCGGCGTGCTCTCCAGACCGTAGAGCGGGTCGGCGTGCCCGTTCGCGATATGACGCGGCTCGATCTTGTGCGTGCTCTGTGCCGTGAGCTCCGCCGCCATATCGACCATCGCGTCCAGCGAACGGCTTGCAACCAGAACTGTACGTCTCTTAGCCATAAATCTACCTCGAACCTCCGCGTCTCAGCATGACGTCACCACGCCGTTACGCGGAATGCCCAGACTTTCGCGACGAAGCGTCGTTGCAAAGTCAGGCGAGGGAATAATCCAGTTGCCGAATGGGATCAGCATCTGGTGTGTGTAATTGACGATGCTGGCGCGGACGAGCCGAATCTGCAGGAAGTCGGCGCCGGCCGGGGAACTCAGCACGTTTCCGCTGGCGTCCAGATACTCGATCAGAATGTTGCCCGAGTTGAACCCGGTCAGCACCGGTGACACGTTGCCTCCACCGGGGGCATTGAAGACGCCAACCTGGGTTATGGCCGGATCACCGATCGGGCAGACGGCTGCGAATCGAGCGGCCCGCCGCGTCGACTCGTTCAGCGCGTTCATCGCGTAGACGGCGCGGCTGACTTCGATGACGGCAAACAGAACCAGCAGCGCAACTGCGCCGATGATCGCGAATTCGACTGTGGTCACACCACGCTCAAAACGTTTCGTTTTCATAGCGCCCTCATCGTGACCGAAGCATTAAGGTTGAAGCTCATATCCGGCGTCGCGCCAAGACCGAAGCTCGGAATGCGCGTGCCCATTACCGGCACGTAGGGATAGCTCGCATTGATCTGTATCCAGCCAGCCTGCGGCACCGTGACGGTGACCTGACCCGGCGTCAGTCCGTCGAGCGCCGGTGTTCCGGCGCCCGCCGTATTACCGTAAACCACGAGATTTCGAATCTCCGCGTTGAGCGCCGCATCGATGTTGACGACCTGCGAGCTGCCGGCGAGCCCGTAAACCGACGCATGACGCGCGCCATCCTGCAGCGCCTTGGTCAGCGTGTTGTACCGCAGCAGGACGCGCCCGATCTCGGTGACACCCAGCATGATGAAGAGCACGACCGGCAGGACGATCATGAACTCGACCATCGCCAGGCCGCGCTCGTTGTTGTTCTTGAATCCGCGCCCGATCATGAGTCCGTGCTCCCGTAATCCCGGTACAGCTGAATCACGTAGGGCCCGGGAATGGCCGACGGCAATGGCCCCGGCGTGCCGGCCGCATTGCATTCGGAGAGAAACTGGCCGAAGACGTAGGACTCGCTGCCCTGCTGCTCGGCTTCCTGCAGCATGAAGTAGCAGCCGAAGCCCAGCAGCGGCACCTGGCCCTGGCCGTTCGTCGTCGTCGAGCAATCCCCGATCGGGATTGCCGAAACCCGGCGATCGAAGGCGCCGATGCCGTTCGGAGCGGGCTGATAGTTGTAGTTGCTGCCATTGACGCTGTTCTCGTAATTGGAGTGCGAGAAGATCGCGTTTGGATCGCTGACCGGAGTGCCGCCCTGCGTGATCTGATCCGTATCCGGGTCGTAGCTCAGCGGCGGTATGGGCTGAGTCGTAACGACATCTGGCGGATAGACCGACTGCATGCCGTTCATCGGACCAGTGAAATTTCCGAACCGTGTGTTGAGCCCCTGAACGACCGGACCGACGGAGTTGCCGGGCTCGGTCTCGATGACGTCGCCGATCGATGCGCAGGCGTCGTAGCTGCCCGCCATGTTCTCGCGAATCACGGCACCGCCGTTGCCACCCAGTCGAATCAGCTGGAAGTTACCGGGGCCGACTTCGTGAGCGCCGCCTTGGGCACTCGATTTAAGCACGTCGAGATCACCGGCCGTGTAGCCCCAGTACGGCGGCCCGGCCGCCGGATCGCCGCAGACCATCATCGGCAGGACGTTGCAGACCTCGCCTAGCGTCGGGCTCGGGCCCGCGACGGCGCTCGCTGCCGTGGTCTTCTCCGTAACGCCGAGAACCTGGCTGAACCACGCCGGCATCCTGAAGTTCTGAGCGCGGACGCGAATATACTCGGGCGGCGAGCTGC
Source organism: Gammaproteobacteria bacterium (assembly GCA_050114575.1). Lineage (GTDB taxonomy): Bacteria > Pseudomonadota > Gammaproteobacteria > Steroidobacterales > Rariloculaceae > DATCZB01. The sequence continues at coordinate 7,831 of JASFSD010000062.1, forward strand.
CGGCGACGAACGGATTCAGCGTGTTCGAGAACTCGACGCTCACCGTCAGACTGCCGCTGCCGTATTCGGCGGCGATTTCCTGATTGCCCTGGCCCGACGCATTGCCCGCGAACATCGCGAGCGCGTCGGTCGTGGCAATCACCGTGTCTCCGGTTTGGTCGAGGGTCTTGGCGCCGCTCAGAGCGGCTGCGTCGACCGTGTTCTGGAGCCGGGTCTTGTTCAGCATCGTGTGGCCGGAATCGAGCGCGAGGCCCGCGGCTCCGATGATCGCGACGAGCGCGATGACGAAGAGAACCATCACCGCGCCGCGTTCGCGCCGAGCTCCAACTGCTCTCTCAACTCCCAGTGCGCCATTGCTGGCTGCTTTTTTATCCGCCACTCCCGACATTGATCGTGACTCCATATTGGTTTCGGTTATTCGACGCTGATCGTGACTCCCTCGCGCACCTCCGAAGGATCGGCAGCTACGGTTCGATAGGTCTCGAGGACACCCTCGAGCTTCTGACCGTCGGTGCTGTCGATGACCTCGTCGGACGGGTTCGTCAGCGTCTCCTGATTGAGGGTCTGGGCGCGGACCATGTTCCGCACCGAGTCCCCGAATGTTGCTTCCGTATTCGTCGGCTGGCTTGCACAGCCACCGAGCAGAACTGCCGGGAGCAGACAAATGATTTGCTTATTCCAAGTGAACTTCATCTCAATGCTCCTTCAGTTAATCGATCTCGTGGCCGAAGTCCGAATCCACACCACCGTCACTGCCGGCAGCGGAACCCGATGCTTCGTCGTCTCGGGGCTTACCCTCGAGCTTGCCCATGAGGTAGAACTCCTTGGCATTCGGCTCGATGAAGTTGTCCGTCGGCAGGCGAATCTGGTCAGGCCGCATCGGCTGCGCCAGACGAGGCGTCACCAGGATGACCAGTTCGGACTCGCCCTTGATGAATTCCTGGCTGCGGAAGAGGTTGCCGAGCAGCGGTATGCTGCCGAGACCCGGGAACTTGTTGACCACCTCGCGAAGATCCTCGCTGATGAGGCCGGCAATGCCCATCGTCTGCCCATCCAGAAGCTCGACCGTTGCACTGGCGCTGCGCTTCGTGACCGAAGGCACGACGAACGTCGAGGTTGCACCGTCCACTGAAATGGCGACGGTATTGCTTTCCGTCAGTTCGCTGACACTGATGCTGAGCGCCAGGCTGATCTGGCCCTCACCGAGCACGACCGGCACAAAGCGCAGGCCGACACCGAATTCCTTGAACTCGATCGTGACGCCATTGACGCCCTGCGGGACCGGGATCGGGAACTCACCGCCCGAAAGGAACTGCGCTTCCTGGCCCGACAGAGTCGTCAGGGTCGGCTCGGCGAGAATCCGGGCAAGCCCGTTCTCGCGTGCCGCGTCGAGCGTCATGTTGAGCAGGGTGTTCCCGGACAGATAGCTGGCGAAGAAGCCCGTATCGTCGATCGTCAGGGGGTTCGAGCTCAGGAGCCCGTTGCCAGGCAGCCCGCTCGACGGGTCAACCGTAAAGGGCGGGGTATTCAGGCTGCCGCCACCATTGAGAGCACCCGCAGTCCATTCACCGCTGCCGACGTCGAGCGCATTGAACTGCATGTCGAACTTTCTGAGCTCCGAGCGAGCGATTTCTGCAACCTTGACCTCGAGCATGACCTGCTGGGCGCCGGCGACCTGCAGAAGATTCACCACTTCGCCGCCTACGCCGTCCGTGCCGGCCGACTGCTGCTCGAACTCCTGCGATTCGACAGCGGTTCCGACCTGCGCGAGATAGCCTTCGGCAAGGCTGAGAGCGGCGTCCATGACCATCGGGCTCGACACCGAGCCTGACAGCACGATCGAGCGCTGCGCTGCATAAACCGAGATATCCTCGTTCGGCATGAGCTCGAAGAACTTCTCTTTGAGGCTCTCGAGGTCGTGCGTGACCTCGACCGCGACGGAACCGATCAGGCTGTCGCCGCGATCCCAGAGCAGGACGTTGGTCGTGCCAAGGTCCTTACCCAACACG
>JASFSD010000063.1:0-9794 GCA_050114575.1 Gammaproteobacteria bacterium
AACCATTGGCCCCGAGCCATGACTCCAACCCGGTTTCGCGTGCTGCTGATGTTCGACAGAGGATTCTCTCGCAACAGCACGAGGTCGGCGCGCCGGCCAACTGAGACTTCACCGAAGCTACCGTCACGACCCATTCGATCGACCACCATACCTGCATTCGTCGTCGCGGCCTGCAAAGCCTCATAGGGAGAAAGCCCGATCTCCACCAGGATTTCGAGCTCGCGATGGATGTGGGAAGGCACCATACCTTCCACGCCCACGTCGGTACCGGTCAGCAATGGCACGCCGCCGTTGTGCAGGGCTCTGGTCAAAGCCTCGAGAAAAGGCAGTTGAGTGCTCGACCGCCATCCTTCCTGACCAGCCCAATCGATATAGCGTCCCTGACTCAGCCAGCTCGTCATTGTGGCGGGAGGAACGATGTCATACTCAGGCTGCGCCAATTCGCTCTCCGGGTGTGCCAGAGTTTCAGCGACCACCATGTCAGTGACCAGATTTGAGACGACGGCGACGCCGTATTGGCGCGCGCTCTCAACCGTCTGAGGAATGATGCCGTAATCAAAACTGACCTCGCTGAAACCGCCTCGCGGTGACGCCTCGCCAATCATGTGCTCTTCCATGAACTCATCGACGTGGGCAGCCTCTCTCAAGCCCGCAGCGAAAGTCGTTTCGACGCTCAACTCGTCCAGCAGGTGTCCCACGACATAGATCCCCCGCCGGTTGGCCTCGTCGATCGCGGCAAGGTATGCCTCTGCAGGAAGCCAGTCATACACCTTGACGAAATCGAAGCCCTGGGCCGCCTCTTCGCGCACCGATTCACGCGCTTGCGCTGCGTTCCGTGGGAATTTGCCGTAGGGAACAGGCGATGGCGTTTCGAAAACGTTCAGCCTGACGGCCAGATATCCGAGCAGCGCCAACGCAAACAGGCTGGGCAACATGAATCGCCGCAGTTTCTTCCACGCGGTGTTTCTGCCACTGCGGCGCAATATCAGCCGGATCGCGAACCAGGCGCCGAGCCCGATCAATAGGGGCGAAAGAACGACAGATGTCCAGAAACGCATGTGCATCATCGGATCGAAGATCCCGATCAGCACAGGACCGGCCTGAAGGATCGTCGGACCGTCGAGATCTCCAGTTGCGACTTGTTGACGCCACGACAGCTGCTCGGCGGACCCGTAGTAGCTGCGTATCGTGGTGACGCCCTGCTGAAGATACAGGGTGAGCTGGCCCGGGCCCGGAAACCCGGCTACGAGACCGACCAGATGTGTATGCATATCTGCCAGGCCGGGCATCAGATACATTCCGTCGGCATCTATGGCCTCTGCCCCGTCTGGTATGTCGATCTCATTCGCCGGCCCGACAGCGGTAATGCGCTGGTTCTCGATAACGACAGTCTGGTCCTCGAGAACGCGTTCGCTGTCCATCGGAACAACGTTCGCGTTTACGAAGGCCGTCGTGCTGAAGCGCTCCTGCCCGTATGCTATTGGCGCGGCCAGCGACGCTGCGACGAGCAGGCTCATGGTGCGGGTGATTCGGCTCCGCAGCTGACGTCCCGCCGGAACGGCAAATCGAACCCGAACGTTCATCGCCCTGATAAGAAGCCCGGACCGGTCTGCCACAGTTCTTCCATCGAGTTACGCATATGAATCAGTGAGTTACGGCCTTCGAATTGCCGTGTGAGGCTGTTTCGATTCTAAGCGAATCCTGGGAGTACATACGAATTCGGAGAGTTGCCGCTTCGTTGCGGCTGCTATGATTCCTGCGGGGTTCGGTGGAAAAGCCTGTCGTGGATTTGACGACCGCAACGAGTATCGCCGAGATTGTCGCCTCGTTGGGCGTCATTGTCTCGTTGGTATTCGTCGCCCGAGAGTTCAGACACAACGCAAGAAATGCGAATATCTCGAGCGGCGCGAAGGCGCTCGAGACCATGGTCCATCAGTTTGCCCATCTTGCAGACGAGCCCCGGAAAGCAGACCTGTTTCGGCGCGCACTCGTCGATTTCGAAGATCTCGATATAGGTGAAAAAGGCCAGGTCAGCGCCGTCATACACGATATCCTCCTCTCGCACGATGTCCTGCGCCGGGCTTACGAGGCCGAGCTGATGTCCAAGGAAGACTTCCAGGTGATGCAGGAGCTTTGGGTATCGCTGATGCGGACGACCGGCGGCCGGCAGTGGTGGGCCGGCTGGAAAGGCATCATGCCGGAATCAGTCGTTGCCTACGTTGAAGCCGCTGTCGACGATCCCGCATTGAAGACGAAGCCATTGAACGAGGCGCTCCCATGGCTTTTCGACATAGACGGTGGCGCCTCAGTCGTGCGCCCAACCGAAGAGGATAATGCAACATGAAATTGTCATTGCGCGAAGCACGCTCCAGTGACGCTCGCGTCCTTGGGCCAATCTGCTACGAGGCTTTCCGATCGGTGTGCGAAAGGCATGCATTTCCGCCGGATTTCCCGAATTCCGAGGTGCCCACGGGGCTGTTCGAGCATGTCATACCGCGAAAAGACATCTATACCGTTGTTGCCGAGATGGACGGGCGTATCGTTGGGAGCAATGTGCTCTGGGAAAACGGAGAGATCGCAGGTGTTGGCCCGATCACAGTGGATCCCGGCGTACAGGGCAACTCCGTCGGCCGGATGCTGATGGACGACGTGCTGAGTCGCGCCAAAGCCAGTGGCTTCGACGGGGTTCGGCTGGTCCAGGTGCCATTCAATAACCTGACTATGGCGCTCTACACGAAGCTGGGCTTCGACGTAAAGGAACCGTTGAGTGTCATGCATGGCCCGACGCTCAAGTCGAGCATGCCTGGCTTCCACGTGCGCAGCGCAACGTCTGACGACCTAGAGCGATGTGATGCACTATGCAGGCAAGTGCATGGACACGATCGGCACGGCGACCTTGATGACGCTATACAACAGGGAACAGCGACCGTTGTGGAACGCGACGGAAGAATCACTGGCTACGCGTCTTCCGTGGGGTTCTTCGGTCATGCCGTCGGCGAGACGAACGAAGATATTAAAGCACTCATATCGAATGCGGAGGAATTCACGGGGCCGGGATTTCACATCCCTTCGCGGAACGCCGATCTCATGCGCTGGTGCCTCTCGAACGGATTTCGAATCCGTCAGCCAATGACCTTGATGAGCATTGGCCCCTACCAGGAACCTGAGGGCGCGTTCGTTCCTTCGGTCATTTTCTGAGAGCAGGGCCGAAGCCGAGCAAGGGAGGGCCCCTCTGTTAAACTCATGAAAAGGCCGACTCGAGACTCCCATGCCTCTCTGGCGCGAGCTGCGGCGACGCAGCATCTTCAAGGTTGGAATCACCTATGCCATTACGGCCTGGCTGCTTATCCAGGTTGCCTCGCTGATATTTCCTCAGCTGGGGTTGCCGGCCTGGGCGCCGACGCTCGTGACCGGGTTGCTCATAGTCGGCTTTCCGATCGCCCTGCTGCTGGCGTGGGCCTACGAGCTGACGCCGGACGGAATCAGGCGGACTTACGCAGAGCCCGGCGATAATACAAGTAGCACCGTGAGCACTCGCAGCCAGCAGCTCAACTTCTGGATGACCGGTGTGCTGGGACTTGCCGTCCTGTTCATGGCAATCGACAACTACTGGCTGCGCGATTCGAATCGGTCCAACGGGGACGCCGAAACCACGGCAGGAATCGTGGACCCAGTGTCATTCTTCATCGATGCGCCACCCGGCTCACAGTTCACGCTGCCGACGATGAACCCCCATCCTGCTCTGTCGGCTGACGGGCGACAGCTGGCCTTCATTGCCCCACCCAGCACCGGTGAGCGCAGGGGTCTATCTGAAGACAGTCTGCACATACTGTGGCTGCAACGTGTCGGAGAACTGCAGGCGCGACCATTGCCGGGGACGGATGGTGCCCTGTTTCCGTTCTGGTCGCCGGATGGACGTTACGTCGCCTACGGCGCCGAAGCGAACGGAAACTCGACGCTCAATCGATTCAGCGTAGCCGGCGCGGCCCCTGATTCCTTTGCTGAGGCAGAGGGCTATTGGGGAGGTTCATGGAGTGACGACGGCACGATCATCTTCGGGTCGACCGATGGAATATACAGCGTGCCATCCGAGGGCGGCGACCCGACTCAGGTCACGTGGCTCGCCGCAGCCGAGGCCGATAACGCTCATCGCTTTCCCGAATTTCTCCCGGATGGCCGCCGGTTCATCTATCTGATTGTCGATCCGGACCCCGAAACCCAAGGCCTGTATATCGGCTCGCTCGATTCCGCTCCCGATGACCGGCGGCGACTGACGGCGAGCGACTCCAATGGGACGTTCGCAATCGGTCCGGACGGGCGCACCTACCTGCTGTACGTTCGGAACCTCGCCCTCGTTGCCCAGGCTTTCGATCCGGTTTCTGCCGAGCTTTCCGGCGAGCCACGAACCGTTGCGGGCCCGATCCAACCCGGGCAGAGCGGGCGGTTCGCGCCCTTTGCCGCCAACGGCCGATACCTCGTCTACCGGCCACGCGTCAAGCCGAATACTTCCCTCACCTGGTTCGATCGCAGGGGCACGCCGGACGGAACGATCGATCTCGACGGTTGGACAGTTGCGTATCCGACTCTGTCGCGCGACGGCTCGAAACTCGCGTTCGTCAGGAACGGCGATACTTCAGATTCCATTTGGTGGCTCGATCTCGATCGTCCCGGAATCCAGGAACGGCTGACCCCGGAATCCACGAGCTACCTGGGCCCTCAGTGGTCGAGCGCAGGGGACCGCGTGTACTACACGCGATTCGACGATGAAGGCGGCTGGGACATTTTCTCGAAAAGCCTGTCGGCCCAGCAGGCAGAGGTCCCGGTCTATGAAATAGACAACTACAACCTGCTTCGCGACGTCAGCCTGGACGATCGCAACGTTATCTTCAGTGATGGCGCCGATATCCGCGTCGCTCTCGCGGGCGGCGCGGGCCGCGCAATTCCCGTCGTTCAATCCGAAGCAAGCGAGATCCACGGCCGCATTTCGCCAGACGGCAAATGGATCGCATATTCGTCAACCGTCCCTGAAGAGAAGAGCGAGATCTACGTGACCAGCTTTCCGCTCGCCGGCGATCCCGTGCGCATATCACCTGCAGGCGGGCTCGACCCGCAATGGCGCGACGACGGGAATGAGCTGTACTATATTTCGGAGGACCGCATGTTGATGGCAGTGGAAATCAGTTCGGGTAAGCCGAGCGGCCAGCCCGAATCCCTGTACCGCATCGAACCAGAACCGTATTCAGTGCGCTTTGGTTCCGTCTACTCACCGATGCCTGGGGGTCAAAGATTCCTGGTCAACGAATCTATCGATGCCAACCCAGTGCGTCTCCAGACGATGATGAACTGGAGCTTCGAACGATAGCACTGCAAGCAGAGTCTGATTCACTTGAATCAATCCTCACTCAGTCGATTTGGGAAAAAGAATGAAGAAGATCGACTTAGGCCAAATGATCTCGATACTCGCCAATGTCGGCGTGATTGCGGGCATCGTCTTTCTGGGCATCGAATTGCGGCAGAACAATGATTTCCTTGCGGCGCAGGCCAGGCTCGGCCAGCTGGATGCAACTGTCGCACGCATTCAGATCGGCCTCAATAATCCCGATCTCGCCGATATCAATTGGAGAGAAAGGAACGGTGAGCCCCTGACTCCGGCAGAGCAGAATCGCTATTTCGAGTACGCGCTCTTCACGATGATGCACTGGCGATGGGAGTACCAGGAGTATCAAGCTGGTGCATTGCCCGAGGTGGATCTCGCTGCCTGGCGGGTGCAGGCCAGTTTCAGTCCGATCTGGCGAAGAGCATGGGACGGCACTCTCGGTAGTCAGGACACAGAATTCGCACACTTCGTGAATGAAAATGTGTTTACCGACTAGGGCGCGATTCCAAAACGCGCATCCGCCGAGCTGACCCCAAAAATGAATTGGGAGCCCATCTCTGCGATCAGTGAAATCGTCGGCGCGATCGCCGTGATCGTGACACTGGTTTACCTTTCACGACAGATAGCAATGAGCAACAAATTCGCTGAGGCTGAAGCATGGCGCTCTCGTTTCAGCGAGTTCACGAGTCTCAATGCATCCTACGGTGTGAACCCCATTTTCTATCATGCGATGAAGAAGCTGCATGGCGGCAGCCTGGATGCGGATCTGAATGAAGACGAAAGGGCGCTGGCGAATTCGTTCGTGATTTCCGCGCTCCAGATTTACGAACAGCTCTTCCGGGAAGTCCGCTCCGGAATCCTCGATCCTGTGGCGCTGGACGAATTTCCCGGTCATTCGTCGTTCGAAATGCCGTACTTCAGGGAGCAGTGGCGTTTCTACAGGGGAATTCTCACAGCCCCGATGGTGGAACACATGGAGGCAAGGTACCGCCTCAGCTGACGGCGGCGCGCGTCCGTCTCGCGCCGTCCGCGCTCCCCCGCCAGAGCGAGGCGCGGTATCCAGTCGCTCAGGTCCGGCTAAGTAGAAGTGCGTATCGCTGCCACCTCCTTTCCGGAGCAATCTATGATGAGTATCCGGCACGAATTAGTTAAGACTACTCGGCTGCGCATAGCGACGCGCGCCTCTTACGTATGACCAGCCAGTGCTTATGAAACGCGCAACACGAAAGCTTTACCTCACAGCCATGAGCCTCTGCGTCTGCGCTGTTGCAGCTTGCGCCACGACCTCATTGTCTCCAGGCCCCGGGACGACGACCGCCCCTGGAGAGGCCGACACCGTGATCAATCGCATCGATGGCGTCTCCGTAACCGTCGAAACCAATGCCTGGCGGGGCAGCCGGAGGGTAACCGCCGCAGTGGAGCCCATTCGGGTAACGATCAGCAACCAGGGGAGCTCGCCCATTCGATTGCGCTACGGCGATTTCGCCCTGGTCGATGAGAATGGCCGGCGCTACGCGGCTTTGCCGCCATACCAGGTCGACGGCACTTTGCTGAACCCCATACTTGCCGATGGTTACACGGTCATGGTGATGCCCGGATTCGCGCATCGAGGATTTTTCGTAGCGCCCTACTACTCGCGAATCTATCCAGGCATTCCAGTCTACGGAAGACGATACTATCTGTACGATCCTTTCTACTACGACTATTACTACACCGATTTGACCTCGGCGATACGCCCCACGATGGAAATGCTGAGCCTCGCGCTACCGGAAGGAATCATCGATGTCGGCGGATCCGTGACTGGTTTTCTCTACTTCCAACGGGTCAGGCCGGGCACCGAAATGGTGACACTGCGCGGCACGCTGGTCGCTCTCGGCACGAGCGATTCCAGCCCGGGCGGCGCCACCTTCGGCGAGATTTCGATACCCTACACGGTAACCACACAACGCTGACGGAGTTGCCGTGTGCCGCTTCCTCGCCTACCAAGGCCACGAGATCCTTCTCTCCGAACTGTTGACCCGATCAGAGCAGTCGCTGATTCGGCAGAGCTATCACGCGCTGGAACGTAAAGAGCCGTTGAACGGCGACGGCTTCGGAGTAGGCTGGTACACAGAGGAACCGGACGCGACGCCCGGCGTCTTCACCAGCATCCAGCCGGCCTGGGCCAACCGGAACCTGCGCCGATTGGCCGACAAGATTCAGTCCTCCTGCGTACTGGCCCATGTCCGGGCCGCATCACCCGGCACGCCGGTTACCGAGCTGAATTGCCATCCATTTCAGTACGGAAGATTCCTTTGGATGCACAATGGCAGAGTCGAAGAATTCGAAAAGATCCGGCGGACCCTGCGAGAGCATCTGCGGGACGAGTATTACGATCTGATTCAAGGAACAACCGACTCAGAGCACATCTTCGCGCTCTTTCTTGACCTACTGCACGATCATCGGGGCGACTACGGCCTCGCAACCCTGCGGCAAACGATGACCGAAACGATCAGGCTGCTCGAAACGTGGCTCGATGAGGCTGGGGTTTCAGCGCCCTCCTGGCTGAATCTCTGCCTCTCCGATGGTGAGAACCTGTTGGCAACGAAGTACGTGACCCAACCGTCAGGCCAGCCGCAAAGTCTCTATATTGCCCATGGCGACCGCTTCGAGCTACATGGTCGCCACTACCACATGACACGAAGCAACGGTGAAAACAGAGCCACCCTGATCGCATCGGAACCGTTAACGGTCGAACACACCGACTGGGAGCCAGTGCCCCGGAACTGTTCTGTGAGTGTTTCACCGGAGCTTCAAATCGACGTCCAGCCGATCTAGAGCCGGTCGGCAACCGGAGAGAGCCCCAGCGTATTCGATGACCGGTAGTCTTATTGACAGATCGGGGCGACCAGCAGAGGAAACCACGAGATGCCCAGACCGAAACTGTTTTCCATTCAAAGACGCAGTCTGCCGGGCGCTCCGCCGGGAACCCTGATATCACCCCTTGGGGCATCCGCACCCGTCATCGACGTCCTGACGTACACGGAAGAAAGCTATGCCGAGCATTGCGATGTGGGTATCGAAGCGTGCCAGGCCGCGCGAGCACACCGGGACATAACCTGGGTGAACATCACCGGGCTCGGTGACACGGAGGTGCTCGTTCAGATCGCCGACCTGTTCGGGCTGCATCACCTGGCACTCGAAGACGTTCTGAATGTCCACCAGCGCCCGAAGCTCGAAGATTTCGCTGATCATGTTTTTGTCGTCGTTCGCATGATCGCCGCACCCGACTCGACGAATACCGAGCAAGTGTCTATCTTTCTCGGCAAAGACTTCGTGCTTTCGATCCAGGAAAGGAAAGGTGACACGTTTCACGCCGTTCGCGAGAGGCTCAGACAAGGACGAGGCACCGTAAGAAGCCGGGGCGCAGACTACCTTTGCTATGCACTGATCGATTCCGTGATCGACGCATTCTTTCCGGCGCTGGAAAGTCTCGGCGAAGATCTCGAGCGGCTGGAGAGTGCTGTCGTCAGAAACGCCGAGCCGAGATCGATCGAGTCTATCCATGACATGAAGCGAGAGCTGCTTTCCTTGCGACGCACGATCTGGCCCCATCGAGACCTCTTGAATGCCATGGCTCGTGATGAGCACGAGCTGATCGCCAGCAACACGCGGCTTTACCTGCGAGATTGCTACGACCATACCATTCAACTCATCGACATCGTGGAGACCTACCGAGAAATCACATCCGGCCTCGTGGAGGTCTATAACTCGAGTGTCAGCGCGAAGCTGAATGAAATAATGAAGGTGCTCACCATTATCGCGACAGTATTCATGCCACTCGGGTTCATTGCGGGCCTGTACGGCATGAATTTCGACCGCTCGGCTTCCGCATGGAACATGCCTGAGCTTGGTTGGCGCTTCGGCTACCCGATCGCTCTCGGTCTGATGGCGGCTTGTGCGATCGGCCTCGTAACCTACTTCTGGCGTAAGGGTTGGCTGACACGCCGTGCTCGCACCGAGCCCGACACTCCGCAGCGCGCCAGCAAGTGAACAGGGCTATCAGATCCAGCTCAATGCGTGGCGAATGATCTCGCTTGCCCCGCTGTCCGCGCACTCCCCATGCGCGATCAGCAGGCGCTCGGCCTTCCAGCTCAGCGCTTTGTCCCGGGCAGCTCGCGTACGCTTTCGGCTAAGAAACGTGGCACGCCATTCGCGGGGTGTGCTGCCTTCCCTGCCGACCAGCCCGTCGAGCTTCATCAGCATGCCTTTCCAGCCTGTCATCGCCGATTGCGGATGCCGCTGGATCAGATCGCAAAATAGAGCCGTACGCGAAGGGCGATGGAAAAACACCACCTCCACCATGGCGAAAGACCCGCCGAAGACGACCTGGTCGATATCGTCCGCCCAATGCGGATCGGGCTCGTCGGCGAGATCC
>JASFSD010000064.1:0-9736 GCA_050114575.1 Gammaproteobacteria bacterium
TTTCCGCGGCGGGAAGCGCGAAGAACTCGCCCGACGCGCTCAACACGGCGGAATCGAGCTCGCCCGGAACGCCGTGTCCGATCAGATAGCAGAATCCCGGCCGGTGGCAGGCTTGGCGCAGCGCTTCGACACACTCACGCCCTGCCACACTCCGGGGGTCAGCAATGAACGGGCCAAGATCGATGACGGGCAGTGTGTCGATCGTCATGGTTGAACGACTGCGGCCCGTTGCAGCGCAGCGCCGGCTTACAGAGCGCGCGCGAAGCCGGAGCTCACGAGCCCGGCGAGCCGGCAGAGCTCGTGGTGGTCGTCGCTATCGCGGGTATGATCGCTGCGGCCATGAGCGCAGCCTGGGTCGCCTGAATCACGTCGCTGGTCGCCTCGCCGAGCAGGTTTCCCCTGGTTATCTCGGCGATACGATTCTTGCGCTCCCGCAGTTCCTTGCGTGTAAACGGAATGGAGAGCATTCCCGCCGCCGAGGCCAGCGAGATCAGGACCGTTGTCCGCGCATCCACTTCACCGTCATCATCGAAAACCGCCTGTTTCAGCCGCTCGATCATTTTGCGTTCCGGCTCGGGATCGAGCCCTGGAAAGCTGATGGTGTCGAAGATCAGCCGGCCGCTGCTGGTTTCGATACGTTTCGCAAGAAGCCGCTCCGCAAGGATCGCGCTCGCCATCGCCGTCCTGAAATTAGCGGCTTTCGAGTCCACCTTGCCAGTGTCGTCGCGAAGCGCGAGCAACAGAATTTCTTCGTGGAGAAACATGAGAATCAGTGTAAAGCCTCGGCCATGCATCGGCCAGCGCTCGAATCGCATCGAATTGACAGGACACAAGGCCATCGTATCGGCGAGCCGGACACGGCAGATCGTAGAGATATCGAGTACCTGCGTTAGAATCTTCGATACAAGAACAGCAAAGTGCCCCGGATGGTGACGTTTGGGGACGCAATCTGACAATGGCAATCGCGCCCGGCACGCATTTCAACTCCTATGAGGTCATCGAACCGATCGGCTCCGGCGGCATGGGCGAGGTCTACCGGGCAACCGATACGAATCTGAGGCGTGATGTCGCGCTCAAGGTCCTGGCCGAAAATCGGAATCTCGACCCCGAAGCCTCGGTGCGGTTCGAGCGTGAAGCCCGGCTGCTCGCGGCGCTGAATCATCCGAATATCGCAACGCTGCACGGGTTCGAGACCTCCGGAGATGCGCAGGCGCTGGTCATGGAGCTCGTCGAAGGCGAGGGTCTCGACGAGAGAATCGATCGATCGCCGGGAGGAATGCCGCTCGGGGAAGTACTCGAGATCGCGAAGCAGATTGCTACGGCGCTCGATGCCGCTCACCAGCGCGGCATCGTGCATCGCGACCTGAAGCCCGCCAACATCCGGATTCGACCGGACGGAACCGTCAAGGTTCTGGACTTCGGGATCGCCAAGGCCTTCGCGACGGAAGGTACGCCCGGAACGGCCAGCACCGTGACCCAGATGCCGGGGGCGATCATCGGGACGCCTTCGTATATGAGTCCCGAGCAGGCGAGCGGAGACGAAGTCGACCGCAGGACGGATGTCTGGGCATTCGCGTGCGTGCTCTTCGAAATGCTGACGGGACAACGCGTCTTCGACGGCGACACGAATTCACGGGTACTCGCTCGCGTGCTCGAACGGGATCCGGACTGGAGCCTGCTGCCGCCGAGCGTCCCGCCGCGGATCCGCACGCTGCTCGAGCAGTGCCTGGTGAAGGATCCGCGACGACGACGCCAGGATGCCGGCGACTTGAGGCTCGATCTCGATCTCGCGTCCAGCGAGCCCGATGACGCGATTCTCGAACGACGAGAGAGCGCAGGTCAGCGAACAGCGTGGCTCGCGGGAGCCATCCTGGTGGGGGCGCTCGCCGGCGCACTCGCGCTGTACCTGGCCGACCGGCCGGAGCCGCTTCGGCAAAGCGTCTGGGATATCGCTACGCCCACGACGCGTCAGCCGCACGAATTCGCGCTTTCGCCGGATGGCACTTTCGTCGCGTTCGTCGCCTCGAAATCGCCCGACACCATCGAGCAGGTCCTGTACCTCAGGAACATCGAGACGGGGGCCGAGGAAATCATTCCCAACACCGAGGGCGCCCGGCTGCCATGCTGGTCGCCGGACAGCCAGTCGATCGCCTATTTCGCCCGGGAGTATCTGCACCGCATCGCAATCGACGGCGGCGGCTCGCAACGCCTGGCACCGGCACTGAACGGGTTTGGCTGCAGCTGGGGAACCAACGGCCGAATACTGTTCACACCGAGCACGGTCACGGGACTCTACAGCGTTCCCGAGTCGGGTGGTGAGCATCAGCCGGTAACCCAGATCAATCTGGCCCCGGCGCCCGGTGATCCGACCTACGAGACGAACCATCGCTACCCCACGTTCATCGACGGTACGGACCGGTTCCTCTACTTCGCCACAGGTGGCAGTGACGTTGCCGGGATCTATCTGGGTTCCTTCGACGGCGGCCAACCGACGAGACTCATCGCCTCCGACAGCGCCGGCGCATTCGTCGCTCCCGACAGCGTCGTCTATGTTCAGAACGGCCGACTCGTCGTCCGGCAGCTCGACCTCGATCAGCGGCAACTGACGGGCGAAACCGAGGTGCTCGCCGAGTCGATCACCAACCCGGGAGGCGGCCAGCTTGCCTTCTCGGCTTCGCGTAACGGAGACCGATTCATCTATCGCAGTACGCCCGCGCCGCCACTTCGACTGACCGTTTTCGACCGCAGCGGCAACGTGCTGTCGGTCGAATCCGAACCCCGCAACGGTCCCGAGGTCTCCGACGACGACCTCGTGCTCGGATACGACAACCCCGGCTCGGGCAGCCGCGATGTCTATGTCGCCAATCTCGACGGTACGGGCGGAGTCCGCATCACGGGCGATGCGACGGTCGAGGGTTATCCGGATTTCTCGCCGGACAGACGCTCGCTGGTATACGAAAAGCAGCGGCCCGACGACAAGTTTTTCGAGCTCTGGCGCGTCGAGATCAACCGCGCCGACGAAGCCAGGCATCTCTACGACGAAGCCGATGCGGAAAGGAACCTCATTCCTCTCGACTGGTCAACGAACGACTACATCCTGTTCAGGCGCAGCGACCGGGACTTTCTGGCGTCCGATCTCATCGCGCTTTCACTGAGCGAACCGAAACCGCAGCCGATAGAGATCGCCGTTTCGGAATTCGAAGAGCGCATGGGCCAGGTCTCACCGGACGGTGACTGGGTAGTCTACGACTCGAATCAACCGGGTCAGGGCCGTTTCGGAGTCTTTGTTCAGACCTTTCCGAACAACGAATCGGGCAGTCGCCCGGTCACGAACGACGGCTTCGCGCCGCGCTGGAATGCCGACGGAACGGAGATCTATTTCCTGACGCTCGACGGCAGGGTCATGGCCGCACCGGTCAGCCGCTCGGGCTCGGATATCGATATTGGGGCCCCGGTGGCGTTGTTCCGGGCGGAGCTTCAGGGGCCGTCTTTCAACCATCAGTATGCGGTCACGAGCGAAGGACGCTTTCTCATCAATGTGATCGATGTCGACGATAGCCCGCCGCCGATCAAGGTCGTTCAGAACTCGTCCGCGTTCGAGAGCCAGGACTGAACCCGGCAGCCAAGAAAAATCTGCTGACGATTCCGTCAAGCAACCATCCTTTGCTTACAATGGCCTTCATGCAACTCACGAGACTGTCACAGGACGAAGCCAAAACGCTCGGCGCCTTCCTTCAACACGAGGACCGGCCCGAGGGCACCATGAGCTTTCACGAACTGCAGGGGTTTTTGTTCGCGGTGACCGCAGCCCCGGAATTGATCCAGCCATCGGACTGGCTGCCATTGATCAGCAACGACGAAGATATCGGCTTCGCCGATGAGGATGAAGCCGAGCGAATACTCGACCTGATCATGGTTCTTTACAACCAGATCAATGCTTCAGTGGTCGAACGCAGCGACGAGATGCCCTTCGATTGCGCCTTTCTCAATGCAACTGATGCCAACTTCGACGAACTGGCACCGGTGTCGCAGTGGTCGTGCGGATTCATTCAGGGTCACAATTGGCTCGTCGAGCTGTGGGACGAGTGGATCACGGACGAGGAGAGCGAGCTGAGCCAGGAGATTGGCGCCTGCCTCATTACGCTGTCGTTCTTCAGCTCGCAGGCAGTCGCCGAAGCGCTCTACCTCGAGGGAAGCGACGGTCAGCTGGACGATGAGACGTTCGACGAGTTCGCTGAGAAGATTCGCAGACTCTTCCCGTCGGCGCTTGCCTCTTATGCCGACATTGGCAGAACCATTTCCGAAGTTCTTGCACGCCACGGTGAGTCCGACGAGTAGCAGGAACGAGGCGGCCAGGTGCTGGACTTGAGCCTTTACGGGGCGCTGATAATCTTCGCCGTTACGATCGGGGCCAGCCTGATCGGCCTGTACAGCACGCCCGCCCTCATCGACAGGAGTCTGTTCCGCCCGTATTGGTTCCTGCGCCGCAGGCAATACGACACGATCTGCGCGAGTGGCTTCGTTCATGCTGATCTCGGGCACCTGATCTTCAATATGGTGACCTTTTACTTTTTCGCTTTCGATACGGAAAGGTTCCTTGGCACCGTGAAATTCCTGGCGCTGTATTTCATCGGCCTCGTCGTCAGCCATTCATGCACCTACTTCAAACACAAGAACAACCCGAATTACGCCTCGCTCGGCGCTTCGGGTGCGATTTCGGCCGTGCTGTTCGCCTACGTCGTCTACTTCCCGACGACGACGCTGATCATCTTTCCACTGCCGATACCGATACCGGCGTCGGTTTTCGCCGTCGCGTACGTGGCGTATTCGTACTGGGCAGGAAAGCGACAGGTCGGACACATCAATCACGATGCACATCTGTGCGGGGCGCTGTTCGGGATAGTTTTTGTCGCCGTCACCGACCCGGGCGCATTTGCTCGTTTGGTCGGCATGCTCGGGTAGCGGTTTGCATATGAAGATGAATCGGCGCGGGTTCGTCGCCACTGTGGCTGCCGCTTCGCTCGCCGGCGTCGCGCGCGCTCAATCGCCCTCGCGCGCGGCTCGCTATCGTGCTGCTGCCGGAATGGGAGTCGGATGCCCGGCGATTCATCACTGCAGGACATCTGCTGTCGCTGACTTCGGGACTCGAGGAAGTCGGCGCGACTGCACGGCCGCCGCGCTATGCCGACGCGATCGAAGCCCCTTCGGTTCACGCTGCGGGCGAACGTTTCGAATACGGACCGACGCCGTTTCAGGTCTTCGGCGAGATGATCAGACGCGCGCTCAGCCAGGCGGGTGAGCCCGCCGACCCCGTCGAATGGCTGCAGGCACGCATCCTGGCACCGATTGGCGTCAGCTACGAGGACTGGAAACGCGGCCGCGACAACCAGCCGCACTTGTCGCACGGCGCGCAGCTGACAGCACGAAACTGGGCCCGGTTCGGTCAGTGGGTATTCGATGGTGCAGCCGGGGTCGAAAGCAGCGTCTACGAGCTTCTGTTCCGACCGACCGACGCCAACCCCGGGCATGGATTGTCGTGGTGGTTGCTGCGGCCCGGCCTGATCGGCCCGAGCCCGCGGGCCGGGATCGACGCCGAGGCCATCGCCCGTGTCGCGCTCGGCGAGGATATCGTCATGGCCGCAGGCGCCGGCGACCAGCGGCTCTATCTGTTCCGCGATCGTGGTCTTGTCGTCGTCCGTCAGGCCAATCGGATCCTGCGCGGCATGCTGGCGCGCAGGCCAGCGGTGAAGTGGAACGACGCCGAGTTTATTCGCCTGTTGACGTGAAGAACTGAACCGCCGATCGTGATGCACCCCTTGATCGTCGACCAAAGAACAATCAGGATCGCGTCGCACCCAGACTCGAGAGCCAATAGATGAAGAAAATCGGGTTCCTATCGTTCGGCCACTGGACGCCGTCGCCGCAGTCGCAGGTTCGCAACGCATCGGACGCGTTGCACCAATCCATAGAGCTCTCGGTAGCCGCCGAAGAGCTCGGGGCCGACGGCGCCTACTTTCGAGTGCACCACTTTGCACGCCAGCTCGGCTCGCCGTTTCCGCTGCTCGCAGCCGTGGGCGCGCGCACGAGCCGGATCGAGATTGGTACTGCGGTCATCGACATGCGCTACGAGAATCCTTACTACATGGCGGAGGACGCAGGCGCAGCCGACGTGATCTCGAGCGGGCGGCTTCAGCTTGGCATCAGCCGCGGCTCACCGGAGCAGGTGATCGACGGCTGGCGCCACTTCGGCTTTGTGCCGCGAGAGGGCCAGAGCGACGCCGACATGGCCCGCCGGCATGCAGAAGTATTTCTCGAGCTGCTCAAGGGCGAAGGCTTCGCCAAACCGAACCCGAATCCGATGTTCCCCAACCCGCCCGGACTGTTGCGCCTCGAGCCGCATTCGGAGGGCCTGCGCGAGCGAATCTGGTGGGGCTCGAGCTCGGACGACACGGCGAGATGGGCAGCCAGGCTCGGCATGAATTTACAGAGCTCCACTCTGAAGACGGACGAGACGGGTGAGCCGCTCCACGTACAACAGCGCAAGCAGATCGAGGCCTATCGAGAAGCGTGGAAGGAGGCCGGGCACCAGCGTGAGCCGCGTGTTTCGGTGAGCCGCAGCATCTTCGCACTCGTCAATGACCGCGACCGCGCCTATTTCGGCCGCGGCGGCAACGAAGAGGACCAGATCGGCTACATTGATCCGACCACGCGCGCCATCTTCGGCCGTTCGTATGCGGCTGAGCCCGAGACGCTCGTCAAGCAGCTCGCCGCCGACGAGGCGATCGCAGCCGCCGACACGCTGTTGCTTACTGTGCCGAACCAGCTCGGCGTGGAATACAACGCGCACGCGATCGAGAGCATTCTCAAGTACGTGGCGCCGGAGCTTGGGTGGCGTTAGGTAAGACGTCTATTGCCCGCGTCCCTGCCGTCAATCCCCGATATCGAGACAGACGATCACGTCCATGCCGCCTTCTATCACATCGGGGGCTGCCGGCAGAGGGCTTGCGGGCGAGCAGATGCGGCCGTCGGCCGGGAAGAAGAACTCGCGCGTATAAGTGCCGCGCGTCGGCAGCGGATAGGCGATGAAGCGCTCTTCGTCGGGCAGGAAGCGGAACAGCCGGTCCGACATATTTGCCGTGATCCAGACCTCCTGCCGGCGCGGGTCGACGGCCAGCGCATAGGGCGCCTCGGATTCGCCGGGTGACAGCCGCGGCATCTCGTAAGTCGTGTACTCCATCGTCTCCGTGTCGAGCTTGACGAGGGCGCCGTCGCCGAAAGCCGGGATCCAGAGCGTGCCGCTGGCGTCGAAGCGCAGCCGCCGCGGGCCGCTGAGCGGCGGATCGAATTCCTGTACTTCCAGCGTCCGCGGATCGATGCGACCGACCTTGCCGGCCCAGAGGCGCGTGTACCAGATGCTGCCGTCGGTCGGGCTGACGTCGATGCCATAGGGGAACATGAAGCCGGCACTCGGCCGGCGCGTTGTCGCCGGCAGATCGATGACGCGCATCTCTTTCGTCGCGGGATCGAAACGGCCGACCTGGTTCGAGATCGAGATCGTGAACCAGGCAATGTCATCGCCGTCGAAGCGGATCGTGTGCGGCCAGAGCGCGCCACCGCCAACCGGATAGTCCACGAACGCGCGCGTGACGGGATCGAAAGTCATGATCGTTCCGCCGAGCGCGGCCGTCATGTAGAAAAGTCCGCCTGGACCGTACTGCAGACTGTGCAGACCGTGGTTCGACTGGTCCATGCCAATCGGAATCGGCAGACCCTGTTCAGGGAAATTACCCCCGAGCGGTACATCCAATGCCGGCACCGGGACAACTTCAGTCTGGTTGCTGACAGGATCGGTAATGAAGAGCGCATCGCCGTCGACGAGATAGAAGCGCCCGTCGCGCGGATCGACCTCGCCATCATGCGCGATGATCGCTCCGGGCAAGCGCCATTCCGTGATCTTTGTGTCAAGCACTTCCGGATCTACGGCGTTGTTCTGGTCGACGACATAGGGCGTGCCGTCGAAGGCATTCGCCAGCAGCCCTGTATACTCGTCGATCGTCTGCTGGTCGGTGGTGCCGGCAAAGCCCAGCATGCGCTCGACCGTCGGCCGCCAGTATTCGACCGGCAAAGCCCGGCGGGTTCGTTCGTTGCCGATCTGATGGCAGCTCAGACAATCGTTCTGGAAGTCCTGCCGCTGCGTCTCGCTCTTGAAATCCATGCGCATGAATTGCGCGCTCGCCGTCAAGCCGTAGGAGAGCTCATCGGGCGTGGTCAGGCGGCGCAGGGCGAAATTCGCGTTCGCCATGGTCGTGCCGCGCAGATTAACCGTCTGCGTTACGTCCGCGAAGCGCGGTGCGCGCGCGCGCAGGGTCAGCGCTCCCTCGAGCTCCGTCTCGAGATGAAAATTGCCAGCGTTGTCGCTGTAGACAGTCTCGGCGTAGAGGCCGTCAGCTCGAGAGAGGGTGACCAGCGCGCCGGTGATCGGAGCGTCCATGTCGTCAACAACCTGGCCGTCTATCGAGGCGGCGAGCACCGATGGCGCGGCGAGCAGAGCGCCCACGGAGAAAACTGCGTGAATCGAATGCCTGGCCATGTGTTCCCCCTGTACGCTGTACCGCAGGAACATGTTCTCAGATGGGGAGCGGCCGATAAAGGTCGAATTGGTGGCCAGGGGAAGAATCGAATTGCCGACACGCGGATCTTCAGCCGCGAGGATCGATTACCCCCGGTTTGAAAATCAACCAGTTACCGGGCCGCTCGTTGCGACCGGCGCATGACCACGCACTACGATGCAGCACCTATTCCCGCAAAAAATCACGCACTCTTCCACTAATTACGCTTGCCGTTACTAGTTACGCGGCGCATACTGTCAGCGTGATATTTGTCACTTCCCGCATCGAGAAGGTTCTTTTGGCTATCAAGAGCTTCGCGCACAGCGATACGCGCGCTGTTTTCGAGGGCGAGAGTCCCAAGATCGTTCCGCGAAGGGTATTGAAGCGGGCGACGGTCAAGCTCCTGATGGTGCATGCTGCCAACAGTCTTGGGGACTTGACCAGCCCGCCGGCAAGCAGGCTCGAAAAGCTTCGAGGAGATCGATCAGGGCAGCACAGCATTCGGATCAACGATCAGTACCGGATTTGCTTTCGCTGGCAGGATGGCAATTCGTACGACGTTGAGATTGTGGATTACCACTGAAAGAGAAGGATTATGACTAAGCGAGCCCCTATTCATCCGGGCGCGATTCTGCAGACGGAGTTTCTCGACGAACTCGAGCTTTCCGCCTATGCGCTTGCCAAGGCCCTGCGGGTGCCGGTCAATCGGATCACAGGGATCGTCAAAGGCGAGCGGGCGATCACGGCCGATACGGCGCTCCGGCTTGCCCGGTTTTTTGACATGAGCCCGGAGTTTTGGATCAACCTTCAATCGCACTACGATCTGGACGTAGCGAGTCGAAAAGGTGCGCGGAAAATCGAGCGCGAGGTCCAGCAGATGGCACACGGTTAGTCCAGATCAGCCGCGGTCAGCGGCCGCTTACCCTCGCGCCCTTCCAGTCGCGGTTCAATCGATTGAGTTCAAAGCCCTTCGGGTCAAACACGCCGCCAATCCAGCGCAGATTTTCCTCGTGCTGCTCGTGGCATCGATCGGCGATGGAGTCGAGGAACTCACAATAAGAATGCGGACCGCCAACGTCATCAGGCGGCCCGGCATTCTCGCCCGCAACGCACAGCGGTAGCGGGAC
>JASFSD010000065.1:0-9378 GCA_050114575.1 Gammaproteobacteria bacterium
CAGGATCTGCGCAGGCGGAGAAATGAAAAACAACGATCGTAGTATCCCGCGCCCACTCCGACTCGATTGCCGGTGTCGTCGAAAGCGACCAAAGGCGCCAGGACGAGATCGAGCGAACGCGCGTCGATCAACTCGACCGGACGCGGTTCCGGTATGCCGTAGAAATTCAGATCGAAGTCTGTTTGCGGCCGGACGGCAGAAAAGTGCATGTCCCGTCCGGTGAGTATTGGCGCATAGAACTCTCTGCCCTGGTCGAAGCGAATCAGGCTGGTCAGATCGGGTTCGCCATCGAATGAAAAGTAGAGGGCGATGCGCCGCGCGGCCCTGAAGGCCGGCAATGCCGCGACGTGCCGAAGAATCGCGGCGTCGGCGTGGTCGCGCTCCCCTCGTTCGAGGGCGCGCCGCCGGGCGCGCACCTGCTTACGTAAGGAGGCGTCTCCCGCTTGTGCCGTCACGGATGGTTGCTCTCGATCCGGAGCAAAAGGTGGGGTAAGCCGTGATGGTTGCAGGCTTCCCGGACTTGCCGGATCTGCACAACGCCACCGACAGAGCACAACCCCGAGGTCATGATTTAGGGTCGAAAGCCTTCCCAGTCCACATCGAACACCGCAGGAGACGCCAGAAAATTACAGGGAGAGTTGCTTGGCGGGACCCAATGCGTCGTCGAGTCGTTCGCGCATCGACTTGATTCGCAGACCGACAATGTCCTTGAGTTCGTCGCCTCTTCCCTGGCTATCGAGCAGCTCGTTCGCGAGATTCAACGCTGCCATGACCGCGACCCTGTCCAGGCCCACGACCTTGCCCGCGTCGCGAATCTCACGCATTTTCGAGTTCAGCAAATCAGCTGCAGCAAGCAGCGCTGATTTCTCGTTTGCCGGACAGGCCACATGGTACTCCTTCTCGAGGATACGGACCGTGACGTGCGCATACATCTCGCTCATGAAGCCTGCTCCATCGCCTTCAGGCGGGTGATCATGGCCTCGACCCTGCCGCGAACCTGTTCGTTCTTCTGCAGCAGCGCCGCTCTCTCGGCGGTCAAGCTGTCCTGACGAACGCGCAGGGACTCGTTCTCTTCCTGCAGTTGCTTGCAGATGAGCACGAGCTCGTCCAGACGCTTTTCCAGGCGCTTGAGTTCGAGGTCGAAACGCTCGTTGCCCGATTCACTAGCCATGCAAGAAATATAGAGTGCCGCGGGTCCGGGGGTCAACTTCGGCAGGTGCAGTGTTAGCATGGCAGGCATCGATTTACAGGGGTTTTTGCAGGCATGTCAGGAATAGATGTCGATTACGACGGTCTGGCTGAGTTGCTGGATCTCACTAATGCGCCACTGCCACTCGCCGAGCTGCACGGCGGGCTCTGCGGGGTCATTTGCTCGAGCGGACGCGAGGCCGCCTCACGCTGGCTCGATAACCTGCTCGACGATTGCGCAGGGGATGCAACGACGTTGTCCCGGCTGGCGAAGGAGCTCGAGGAGCTCCGCAGCGAGACCTGGCAGGCGCTCACCGGGTTGTCGATGGAGTTCTGTCCGCTGTTGCCGGACGACGACGGCGGCGTCGATGAACGCGCCGAGGCCCTCGGACTCTGGTGCCATGGCTTTCTGTCCGGCCTGGTCGTCGGCGGGATAGATCTGCGGGCGGGCACCGAGATTCTCTCGACGCAGCTGGTCGAAGTCGTGCAGGACTTCGCCGAGATCAGCAAGGCGGGTGCCGGCCCCGAAGAACTCGAGGACGAGGACCTCGCGGACGATTCACTGGTGGAGCTCGTGGAGTTTGTCAGGGTCGGAACTCAGTTTGCTTTCGAAGAGCTGATTCCGGATGCCCGCAGCACACGAGTGCTGCACTGACGCCGTGAATGCAACCGAGTATGCGCGCCGGCGTCGCCACCTCATGGAAGCGATCGGCCCGGGCGGTATTGCCGTGTTGCCTGCGGCAACAGAGAAGGTCCGCAGCCGCGATACGCTGTTCGACTATCGGCCGGACAGCGACTTCTACTATCTGACCGGGTTCGTCGAGCCGGAAGCCGTCGTTGTTCTCGTGCCGGGGCGCCCCCAGGGAGAGTATCTGCTTTTCTGCCGCGACCGCGATCCGGCACGTGAGCTTTGGGATGGCAAACGGCTCGGGCCCGAGGGCGCGATCGAGTCCCTCGGTTGCAACGACGCGTTCCCGATCACGGATCTCGACGACATTCTGCCGGGGCTGCTCGAGCAGAGCGAGCGCGTCTATTACTCGATGGGCATTTCCCCGGAATTCGACAATCGGCTGCTGGGCTGGATCAACGAGCTCAACGCGAAGCGTCAGAGCCGGCATGCGCCGAACGAGATCGTCGCGCTCGATCACCTGCTGCACGAGATGCGATTGTTCAAGAGTCGCGCCGAGACGGCCCTGATGAGCAAGGCCGCAAAGATTGCGGTCAGCGCCCATAAACGGGCCATGAAAGCCTGCCGTCCGGGCATGCGTGAATACGAGATCGAGGCAGAGTTCCTGCATGAGTTCCGACGCCACGGCGCCGAGTGCTCTTATCTGC
Source organism: Gammaproteobacteria bacterium (assembly GCA_050114575.1). Taxonomy (GTDB): domain Bacteria; phylum Pseudomonadota; class Gammaproteobacteria; order Steroidobacterales; family Rariloculaceae; genus DATCZB01. The sequence goes on from JASFSD010000065.1 coordinate 2,524, forward strand.
CGATCGTTGCGGCGGGCGCGAATGCCTGCGTGCTGCACTATCGGGCCGACAGCGCCGTGCTCGAGGACGGCGAGCTCGTGCTGATCGACGCCGGTTGCGAATACGAGATGTACGCGTCCGACATTACCCGGACGTTTCCGGTCAACGGCACGTTTACCGAGCCGCAGCGGGAGCTCTACGAGATCGTCTTCGAAGCCAACCAGGCCGCTACCGAGCAGGTGGTGCCGGGAAATCACTGGAACGACCCCCACGAGGCCGCGGTCAAGGTCGTGACGCGCGGCCTGCGCTCACTCGGTCTGATCTCCGGCCGATTGCCGTCGCTGATCAAAGACGGTGCATATAAGGAGTATTTCATGCACCGAACGGGTCATTGGATCGGCATCGATGTGCACGATGTCGGCGATTACAAAGTCGATGAGCAGTGGCGCCTGCTCGAGCCCGGGATCGTCATGACCATCGAGCCCGGCATATACGTCGCCCCCGACGCGCGCGGCAAGGCGAAGCGCTGGCGAGCGACCGGCATTCGTATCGAAGACGACGTCGCCGTCACGCGCCAGGGAAACCGGGTGCTGACGGCGGGGCTGCCTGCCTCCGCCGACGAGGTCGAGGCCTTCATGGCCTGACCGGCATGCAGGACGTAAAGCCGATCGATTGCGATGTGCTCATCGTGGGCGGCGGTCTGGTCGGGTCGTTGCTCGCAAACGCGTTGTCCAGTCTCTCGCTCGATGTCGTGCTCGTCGAAGCAAGGAGCGTTCATTCGCTGTCACAGCCGAGTTTCGACGGCCGGGCAACGGCGCTTGCGAACGGCTCGCAGCGCGTCCTCGAGCAACTCGGGCTCTGGGAGGCGATTCGTCCCGAGGCTCAGCCAATCCGCGATATACATATCGGTGAGCGCGGGCGCTTCGGTGCTGCGCGCATCAGCGCCGAGGAGGAGGGCGTAGAGGCGCTCGGCTTTACCGTCGAGAATCGCGTGCTCGGCGCGGCGTTATGGGACCCGTTGATGCAGGATGCGGGGTTCCGCTGTCTCTCTTCGGCCGAGGTCGTGGATCTTACCCAGACGGCTGCCGCGACCGAGGCGCGAGTCGAGTCTGCCGATGGCGACCTCGTCGTTCGCGCCAGGCTGACCGTGGCTGCCGATGGCGCGAGATCGGGGCTCAGACGGGCTCTCGGAATCGAGGCCCGAGTCGACGATTACGATCAGCAGGCGATCATCGTCAATTGCACGACCCAGGAGCCGCATCGTTGCCGTGCGTTCGAGCGTTTCACGCCCGATGGTCCGCTCGCGCTGCTGCCGCTGACGGCCGACCGCGTGGCCGTGGTTTGGACGCTACGCAGCAATCGGGCCGAACGCGCGCTCGGCCTTGCCGAAGACGACTTCCGGTCTGCGCTGCAGGACGCATTCGGGTTTCGGCTCGGCCGCTTCGAGCGGATCGGCAGGCGCGACAGCCACGCATTGCACCGGGTCAGGAGCACCGCGGTCGTCCGCGATCGCACCGTCCTGATCGGCAACGCGGCCAACGCACTGCACCCGGTTGCCGGGCAGGGATTCAATCTGGCGGTACGCGACGCAGCGGCATTGGCCGAGGTCATCGCCTCCGCCCCACGCGATGACGTCGGCAGCCCGGAATTGCTCGAGCGCTATCTGAGCTGGAGAACGGATGATCAGCGCAAGCTCACCGGGTTCACGCATGCGCTGGTGCGCGGGTTCGGAGCCGAAGGTGTTGGCCTCGATACCCTGCGCGGACTCGGTCTCATGGCCTTCGACCTGCTCCCGGGAGGGAAGTCGCTGCTGGCGAGGCACACCATGGGCCTGGCCGGGCGCGTGCCGCGGCTCGCCAGGCATCTGGATCTCGTCTGATGGCACGCCGCCGTTTCGAAGTGATCGTCGTCGGCGCGGGCCCGGTGGGTCTGTTGTTCGCATCCCGGCTGGCACGCCAGAACAGTGCCCGGAATCTCAGGCTGCGAGTCATCGACGCCCATCCGCCGGCGGGCTGGCAGCCGAACAGCGTCGATCCGCGGGTCTATGCGTTGTCGCGGGAGTCGCAGCGTCTGCTCGGTGAGCTCTGGGGCTCGGTCGTCTCGCGGCGGGTTTCCCCTTACCGCCGAATGCGGGTCTGGGAAGGCGAATCCGCTTTCGGTCACGGGTCCGTCGTTTTCGACGCCGCTGACATCGGCGAGCCGGATCTGGGGCATATCGTCGAAGACAGGCTGCTCCGAAGCGTACTCCTCGAAGATCTTTCGCGCACCGAGGTCGAGACGAGCTTCGGTGCCGGTCTGGACTCGCTGATTCCGGGTCGCGACTCGATCGAGATCCGACTCGGCGACGGCAGAACGGCCACGGCCGATCTCGTCGTTGGCGCCGATGGGACCAACTCCCGGGTGCGCGCCGCGGTCGGAATCGACGCAATCCGCAAAGATTATGTTCAGCAGGCGATCGTTGCGCACGTCGAGACCGAAAACGACCACAACGAGACTGCATGGCAGCGGTTTCTGCCTTCCGGGCCACTGGCTTTTCTGCCGCTGTCGGACGGCCGGTGCTCTATCGTCTGGTCGAACTCCAGGTCGGCGGCCGAGAGTCTCCTGGCGCTCGGCGACGACGAGTTCCTGGCGGAACTCGAAACGGCGAGTGCCGGGGTCCTCGGCAGGCTCGGTCCGTGCACCGAGCGATTGGCGTTCCCGCTCAGTCTGGCCCATGCCATCCGTTACACCCGCGACCGGGTCGCCCTGATCGGCGACGCTGCCCACGCCGTGCACCCCCTGGCGGGTCAGGGCATGAACCTCGGGCTGCGCGACGCGGCGGTTCTGGCCGACACCGTCTCGGGGGCGATCGCACGTGGGGAATATCCTGGCGACGAGCGCGTGCTCCGGCGTTACGAGCGTGCCCAAAAAGCCCGAAACCTGCTCATGCAGCTGGCCTTCGACGGGATCAACGAGCTGTTCGGCCTGCCATTGCCGGACTGGGCGGCGCCGATTCGCGCCATGGGGCTCGGCGCTATCGATCGGATCGAGCCGGCCAAGCGTCTGCTGATGCGGCGGGCGCTGGGGCTCGATCGCGCGCCGGTGACCTCGACAGCCGGCTATCCAGCCTGAATTTTCCGCCTCGCCGGGCGGGAGCATTCGCAGGTTTTCGTGGTCATATCGATTCCAGGCCTTAGAATGAGAATACATGAAGACCAAGAAACTGTTGCCGATTGTTTTCAGTCTGCTGGCGGTCTCGGCAACCGCCCAGGAAGCCAACTGGAACTCGACGCTCGAGCGGATCTCAAGTGCCGTGGTGTCGATCCGAATCGACAGCCCGCGGGCTTTCGATACGGAGCGTAACGTTTCGAGCCAGGCGACGGGGTTCGTCGTCGATGCCGAGCAGGGTCTCATCCTGACCAACCGGCATGTCGTGACGCCCGGACCGGTGCGGGCGCAGGCGATCTTTCTGAATCAGGAAGAGGTCGATCTGCAACCGATTTATCGCGATCCCGTGCACGACTTCGGCTTCTTCCGCTACGACCCTTCCGATCTCCAGTTCATGGAGCCGGTGGAGTTGCCGCTCGCACCCGAGTCCGCACAGATCGGACGGGACATTCGTGTGGTCGGTAACGACGCGGGTGAGCAGCTGTCGATACTGGCCGGCACGATCGCGCGCCTCGACCGCCGGGCGCCGAACTACGGCGTCGGCCGTTACAATGATTTCAACACCTTTTATCTGCAGGCGGCATCGGGTACTTCCGGCGGTTCCTCGGGCTCGCCGGTAATCAATATCGACGGCCAGGTCGTGGCGCTGAACGCAGGCGCCAACACGCAGGCCGCATCGAGCTTTTTTCTGCCGCTGGACCGGATTCGCGTCGCCCTGGAACGGATACGTCTCGGGCAGCCAGTGCAGCGAGGCACGCTGCAGACGGAGTTCGTGCACACGCCATATGCCGAGTTGCGGCGTCTGGGTCTGCACCGGGATACCGAGGCCGAGATGCGTGCGGCCTTTCCCGAGCGGACCGGTCTTCTCGTCGTCGAACGGGTGCTGCCGGGATCACCAGCGGCAGATGTGCTTCGGCCAGGCGATATCCTGCTCGCCGTCGGCGATCGGCTCATCGCGGGCTTCGTGCCGCTGGCAGAGTTGATGGACAGCCACGTCGGCAGGCCCCTCAGGGTCGTCGTCGAGCGCGGCGGGCAACGAATCGAGCACGCGCTCAGCGTGACCGATCTCGAGAGCATCACACCTCGCGAGTATGTGGAGTTCGGCGACGGCGTTTTTCACGAGCTGTCGTACCAGCAGGCAAGACATTTCTATCGGCCCGTCTCCGGCGTCTACGTCGCCAATCCCGGCTACGTTTTCGGCACGGCCGCCATTCCCCGCGCGAGCCTCATAACTCAGTTCGACGGCAAGACCATCAACAGTCTCGATGACTTCGAAGCGGCTCTGACCGAGATAGAACGGGAGGCCCAGGTTCGGGTCCGATTCGTCACGATCGACGATCCCGGGACGGAACGGCAGCGAATTCTCAACAACTACAGCGACTGGTATCGCAGTGTCCGCTGTCACCGCGACGACAGCAACGGTGACTGGCCGTGCCGCGACGTTGCGCTGAACACGCGGGTCGCGAGGCCCGACCCGCAGGAAACGAGCTTTCCGCCGGAGCGTGAGCCGCATCTGCAGCAGATCGTGCCCTCGCTGGTACTCGTCAATTACAGCATGCCGTATACGGTCTCGGGTGTGTCAGACCGCTACTACTATGGCACGGGGCTGATCGTCGATCAGGAGCGCGGTTGGGTCATCGTCGACCGCAACACCGTCCCGGTCGCCATGGGCGACGTCCGGATCACTTTTGCAGGCTCGGTCGAGATACCGGGCAGCGTCGAGTACATTCATCCGCTGCACAACCTCGCAGTCGTCTCGTACGACCCTGCGTTGATCGGTGACACGCCGGTTCGCGAAGCCCGGTTTGCCGATGCCGCGTTCGAAACCGGTGACGAGGTCGCCGTCGTCGGGCTCGGTCCGGACCATGAGGTCAGGTCGCAATGGAGCCGCGTTGCCAGCCTCGGCCCGGTCAACCTGCCGCTCTCACGCACGCTGCGTTTTCGCGACTCCAACCTCGAAGCTGTCAGTCTCGTCAACGGGCCGACCGATTTCGACGGCGTCATCGTCGACGCCGAAGGCCGGGCGCTGGCCGTATGGGCAAGCTTCGCCTACCAGGCCGGTCGCGATACGACGCAGATAAACATGGGAATTCCCGCGGAGCTCGTCGGCGACATGGTCGATGCCATGCAGCGCGGCCGAGCCCTGCGCTCGGTCGAGGTCGAGTGGCAGGCCTCGCCGCTGGCGTCGGCGCGCAAGCTCGATCTGCCGGAGGAGTGGGCGCGGCGCTACGAGGCCCACAACCCGTTGCGGCGTCAGATTCTGTCGGTGGGGAGCACGGTAGCGGGGTCCTCGGCAAGCCGCGCGCTCCGAACGGGCGACCTGCTGCTGAGCATCGACGGCACTCTGGCGAATTCGTTTCGCGAAGCCGAACGTGCCACGCAAAAGGCGTCGGTCGAAGTGGTCTTCTTCCGTGACGGAGAGGAAATTTCGGAAACCATCGAGACGGTTGCTCTGGACGGTTTCGGAATCGAGCGGGCCGTCAACTGGGCTGGCGCGCTGCTGCAGGCGCCGCATCGGGCGCTTGCCGTCCAGCGGGGGCTGTCGCTCGAGGGAGTCTACGTTTCGTTCTACAACTTCGGTTCACCGGCGAGTCGCGCCGGTCTCCTGGCGGGTCGGCGAATCTCCGCGGTCAACGGCGTGCCGACGCCAAACCTGGATCGCTTCGTCGAGGTCGTGCGTGAGCTCGGCGACGTGGAGTCGGTCCGGCTCGAGGCGGTTTCATTCAACAACGTGCCCGAAGTCATAACGCTCGAGCCCGACGAGCAGTACTGGCCTGCGCACGAGCTGAGGCGGGTCGGCAGCGAGTGGCAGCGGCTGCCGCTGGGGCTCTGAGCCAGGGGGTCGGGTGCGAAGGATTGCGGTAACACGATTTGCCTTGACCGTTGCCCTGACGGTCTTCGCCGTGTCCGCCGGCGCACAGCCGCTTTACCGATTCGTCTCTGCGGCGGGGCACCTGGTTTTCAGCGACCGACTACCGACCGGTGTCGGTCTAGCCGACCTGGGGGATGGCGATGCCGCGGCCCGGCGTGCCGCGGTCAGCCTTCACGAGGCGAGCCGAGACGGCGGTGAGCCGATTCTCGTCGCGACCAACGACACGCAGGCATGGGCTCAGGTGGCTTTTCGAATCGAGTCATCGCGCAACCTCGATCCAACGATTCGCCGTTCGGGAAATTTTCTGCTGCCGCCGCTGAGCGAAACCGAGCTCACGCCGCTGGTCGCGATCGATGGCGGATCGAGACCCGTGCTGGACATCAGTTACCAGTACGTGCTGGGTCACCCGGGAGCCCGCCACGACCCTGACGGGCCTTACCGGCTGCCCTTCATGCGGGACGAGGCTTACCTCGTTTCGCAGGCCTATCCGGATGTGCAGACACACGGCTCGGACGCGAACCGGCATGCCATCGACTTCGATATGCCTATCGGCACCCGGGTCGTGGCCGCCCGTGCGGGGCTGGTCGTCGAAACGGTCGGGGATTTCAGGAATTCGGGCTTCGAGAGCGATCATCCGCGGGACAGCGCGAACTTCGTGCGAATTCTGCATGATGACGGCACGTTTGCGCTTTACGGGCACCTGGCCTGGCAATCGATTCGGGTCGTGGCCGGGCAGCGCGTCGTCGGCGGCCAGCATATCGCGGATTCGGGCAATACCGGGTTCAGCAGCGGTCCGCACCTGCACTTCGTGGTTCAGGTCAATCGTGCCGGCGCATTGGAGTCGGTGCCAGTGACCT
>JASFSD010000066.1:0-9342 GCA_050114575.1 Gammaproteobacteria bacterium
CGAACGCGACCTGAGCTTCGTCTGCCTTTCGGCAGGCGTCATGCAACCGGCTCCGAACATCGAACGTTTCCAGCGCCTGTCGGACATCGCCGTCTCAGCGGCGCTCTAGAGCACCCCGGCTTCATCATTCTGGCTTCGACGGTTGCGCCAAAAGCGCTACTATGAGCCGTCGAAATTCCTCTCTGGGAGACTTACATGAAGCGATCGGCAGCAACCGGACTGATCCTGGCGGCTTGTTCGGGCCTCGCAGCCTCTTCCGCGCTGGCGCACTTCAAGCTGCTCGAGCCCGCGTCCTGGATCGAGGAAGACGACCGCGGCGATCCGCAGAAGCTCGGCCCCTGCGGTGGCACGATCGACAACCCGGGCACGCGATCCGGTGCCGTGACCGAGGTTCAGGGCGGCAGCCTGCTCAAGGTCGTCGTCGACGAAACGATCTACCATCCGGGGCATTTCCGAATTTCTCTCGCGAGACGTCCGAACTGGCTGCCTCCGGACCCCGTCGCAACGATGAAAGAAACCGAAAGGGGCCCGCGCTCCGACCGCGCCGAGATTCAGGAAACGCCCGAACCACCCGTCCTCGTCGACGGCATTTGGGAGCACTACGAGCGGCGCACGGGCATCTGGGAGACCGAAGTCGAGATTCCCAACATCGACTGCGAGGGCTGTTTCCTGCAGGTCATCCAGTTCATGTCCGAGCACCCGGGTTTTCGCGAGGGCGGGTTTTCCTACCACCACTGCGCGGTGCTGAACATCACCGCTGACGACGGCGCTCCGGTCGACGACCGCTGGTAACTTTCCGGCTGGAAAAAGCCGAGCCTGGCCCTCAAGCCCGGCGGGAAATGGTCGAATCCATGTCGGCCCGACTGACCGGAAATGGGCCGGCCGGGAATGGCCGGGCCTCTGGCTTTCAGTGGACGGCGGAACGGACTCGGATGACGATCTCGACGCCGTCCTGCTCGGTGCCTTCGGGCAACGCCGTGCTCAACGCGAGCTTGACGTGATCGGCCGGGATATCCGTCAACTCGCCGGTATCGATGTTGTAAAAGTGGTGGTGCGGCTCGGTAGTCGAATCGTAGTACTGACGATCGGAATCCACGTCGACGGTACGCACCAGACCGCGCGCACTGAACAGGTTCATCGTGTTGTACACGGTTGCCTTGGACACACGTGAGCCCCGCCGACGCATCGCAGCCAGGATCTGATCCGCCGAAACGTGCTGCGCCTTGCCGAGCACGTATTCGGCAATATCGAGGCGCTGCGAAGTAACCTGCAATCCGTGTCGGGTAAGCAACTTGGAGATAGCATCCCGTTGCATCAGCGATCTCTCGAAAAATCAACCAGTTGAAAGTATACGCCCGAAGTCGCCAATTACAATCGTTTGCATCCGTCGCACGATGCAGTGCACTGCCGGTATGCATCCCGACCTGCCGCACCATCCATGCCAGGCGCGCCGCGGCTTCTCGCTGCTGGAGCTCCTCGTCACCCTGCTCGTCGCCGCCATCGTTCTGGCGCTGGCCGTCCCCGCGCTCGGGGAGCTCGTGCTCAATGCCCGAAGAACGGCCAACGTCAATGCACTGATCGCTTCGATTCAGCTGGCCCGCAGCGAGTCGGCCAAGCGCGGGCTCCCCGTCGTCGTATGCCACTCGGCCGATCGGCTCAGCTGCAGCGGCAACAACTTCGATCAGGGGTGGCTCGTGTTCGTCAACCGCAACGCGGAATCTCCGCCAATGATCGACGCCGCGGACACGGTGCTGCTCGCGCACGTTCCGGAAGCGGACGCATCCATACGCTCGAATCGGCCGTTTTACATATTCCGGCCCTACTTTCGGCGCAGCACCAACGGCACAGTTACGTTTTGCGATCGGCGCGGTCATACGGCAGCCCGCGCCGTTGTCATCAGCTATACGGGAAGGCCGCGCGTCGCCACGAGCCGATCACGGGGCCGGGCGCTGGTATGCGCAGGCTGACGCCTTGCCGGGAGCGTCCTGGCCATTCATCGGGGCGGGCCGACCGGTCGTCGGCCCTTTTGCGGGTACCGGCGCATCTCGATCTATAGTTCGTCGACACTTGCACGCTGATCGATCGCGCATGGTTAATCGGAGAAATCGCGGCTCGCCGCCGGCTGCATGCGCCGGCTTCACCCTGGTCGAAGCCATGGTCGCCCTGCTCGTGCTTTCGGTCGGGGTCATCGGCGTCGCTGCCCTGCACGGGCAGAGCCTTGCTGCCAGCCGGGCGGCAATTTTCCGTGGTCAGGCCATCAACTTTGCCAGCGATATGGCCGACCGCATCCGTGCCGACAGGGACGCGGGCCAGGATCTCTCGGCCTGGCAAGCGGACATCGCTGCAACACTGCCCGGCGGCGAAGGCAGCGTCAGCATCGACACGAGCTCGCGTCCAACGACCTACACGGTATCCGTCCTCTGGGACGAGGGGGGCGCGGGCGGCCGCGCCTCGTTTCCGCTGACGTTTGAGCTCGCGCCCCACCGATCCGCGCAGCCGTGATTTCGCCGAGCAGCAACGCCCGCGTCCACAGAGGCATGAGCCTGATCGAGCTCATGGTCGCGCTCGGAATCGGTACCTTCCTGATCATCGGCGCACTGACCGTCCATATCCAGAGTCGATCCACCTACGCCATCAACGAATCGATCGCACGACTGCAGGAAAACGGCCGCTACTTCTTCGATGCGGTCGAGCCCGACATTCGAATGGCCCGGCACTGGGGCTTGATCAGCGAGGCTTCGGCCATTGCAGGCCGTGCCTCACCGACAGATCCGACATCCCCGTTGTCGCCGGAAAACGACTGCGGCCCGAACTGGAGCGTGAATCTCGATGACGGAGTATCCGCCTCGAACGGCAGTTACGGGTTCGCCTGCCCGCCGTATGGCACGGCGGCAAGCGGTGCGGACACGCTGGTCGTGCGGCGGGCTTCCGTCGCTCTAATCGACGCGCCCGAGAACAACACACTCTACATTCAGTCATCGCGCGGAGCAGGCGGAGCGCTCTTTATCGGACCGGACATTCCTGCGCCGTTCCACCGCGAGACGCTCGAGGCAAGCCAGGAGAGCTCCGAGACGAGAGAGCTGGTGGTCAACGGCTACTACGTCAGCACCAATTCGAGCCTCGATGCCCCGGGCAACACGGTGCCCTCGCTCAGGCGCAAGCTGCTGCGCCAGGGCGGGGCCAACGGTCCCGTCGTCGTCGACGAGGAAGTACTGCCCGGAGTCGAAGACATGCAGATCGAGTTCGGGGTCGACACCGACCCATTCGGAGATGCCGATTACGGCAACGTCGATCGCTATATCCATCCCGACGACCCCACACTCGACGAGGCCGATCCCGCCTTTGCAGCACATGCGCGAATTCTCGCCATCCGTGTCTGGTTGCGATTGCGCTCGGAGTGGCCGGAGCCCGGCCAGGCCGGCGAGTCGAGCTTTACCTATGCGGATCAGCATGCCACTGACGTCAACGACGGTTACCGGCGAATCGTCGTTTCCAAGACCATCTACCTGCGCAACGCCGCCGGTGCGCCATGAAGGCCCGAGCCGCTCAGCGCGACGGGCAACCGCCCCGACCCGGCGTTCGCAGACAACGAGGCGCGGCGCTCGTCGTCGGCCTCGTGCTCATGCTCGTCCTGACCATTCTCGGCGTCTCCGGCATGAACACAGCGACGCTGGAGCTCGCCATGGCCGCCAATTCCCAGGCCCGACAGCTTGCATTCCAGGCTGCCGAAAGCGGAATCGAGATCGCGTTGACCCGGGCAATCGATGCGGGCGCAGCCTATGCTCATGCTCACCATGCGTTCGGCGACGGGTCGTACCAGGTCGACACGGAGCTACGCTGCGTGGAAATTACACCCGTTCCTGAAACAACGCATGGCGAGACGCCAGAAGCGCTCGCAATGCACTTCGAAGTGACGGCGATTGGTCGCGGTCCTCGCAATGCAGTGGCTCGATTGACGCAGGGCTATTACCTGGTCGTCCCGGCGAGCGCTCTTACCACGGACGAACTCGAAGCGTCCGCCACCGGCGCGTGCCCGACCGAAGCCGCCTGTCCGGAGCCGGCCTGCCTCGCAGACCACGCGCCGCTGCGCCTGGTTCGAACCTACTGGCGCCAGGACGATATCGACGACTGACCGAGACGCGTGAAACCTCGAACACGATATCGGGCGGGAACCGGCGGCATCACGCTCATCGAGCTCCTCATCGTGATCACGATCGTCGCCATGCTGGCAGCGATCGCGCTGCCCGCCTACCGTGACTACACGGCTCGAGCACACCGAACCGAGGCCAAGACAGCGCTGCTGCGACTGCGCGAGGGCCAGGAGCGCTGGTATCTCGATCACAACACCTATACCGGGGATCTCGAGGCTCTCGGTTTCCCCGGAGGCTGCAGCGAGAACTGCGTCTACCGGATCGATTTTCCGGTGGCGCCCGACTCGACCGGCTTCACGGCAAGGGCCCGACCGGCAACTGGCGGCGGCACGGGTCGCGTCGATCAGACGCGCGATACGGACTGTCAGTGGTTCACCCTGAATGCTCTGGGCGAACGCGCCGCAGGTCCCGGACAACGCTGCTGGTGATCCGGCAGATAATCGCCCCAGTCGATCGCTAGGTCCTCGGCGCCTCGCTCTTGCGGCCGTACTCGATGACCGAATCGAGAATGATCAGGCCGGCGCCGATCGTGATCGCCGAGTCGGCGATGTTGAACGCAGGAAAGACCCATCCAGCATAATGCACCTTGATGAAGTCGACGACATATCCGAGGTATGCCCGATCGATGACGTTCCCGATTGCTCCGGCCATGACGAGACTCAAGCCCGCCGCGACCCGGCTCTGTCCTCTGGCAGGCAGCTGCCGGAGCCAGATGAGAATTCCGACGCTGACCGCTATCCCCAATGCCATGAAGAACCAGCGCTGCCAGCCACTGGCGTCGCTGAGGATGCTCCACGCCGCCCCTTCGTTGTGCCAGCGGACGATATCGAGCACCGGGAGCACGACGATTTCCTCATAAGGCTCGAACCGGTCGAGGATCAGGCGCTTGGACCACTGGTCTATGGCAACCAGAACGACCGTCAGCCAGAGCCAGTGCGAGGCCCCTGCGCTGAGGGTAAACCTGCGCCGCGCCGGCTGGTCGTCAGCCATCGGCAGCCGGCTCGAGCCGAGCCAGGTGAACGACATAGGCTTCGTCGCCGAGCTGCCCATCAACCCGCCGGCCGGTGCCGTCTTCCGGCCGCTGCCACTCTGCGGCAAGGGTCTCCGACATGATCGTGTCCCGATGCTCTTCGACGGCCGTCATGAGGGCCGGACCGCCTTCGATCATGAGCTCGATGCGATCGGAAATCTCGAGATCTGCCTGTTTGCGCGTGTCCTGGACGATTCGAATCAACTCGCGTGCCGTGCCTTCCCGAATCAACTCTTCGTCGAGCTTGGTATCCAGACCCGCCAGAAAGCCATGCTCCTCTGCACAGGCGAATCCCTCGGCCGACTCGGTCTCCACGAGCAGGGCCTCGGGCTCGAAACTGAGCTCCTCGCCGTCGATGACGAATACCTGGGTCTCGCCGCGAGCGACAGCCGCGGCGATCGCGACGCCGTCGGCGTGCTGCAGAAAGTCTCTGATGGCGGGGATCCGTTTCCCGTACCGCTTGCCGACGATCGGCAGATTCGGTTTGATCCGGTAACTGACGAGCTCGGCATCGCGCGCGATGAGCTCGATCGACTTGACGTTGAGCTCGTCCTTGATCAGCGCCTCCTGGCGAACCACGGCCGCGGCGGCACCGTCGTCCGGCACGCGCACGAGCAACCGCGAGAGAGGCTGGCGTACCTTGAGCTTGGAGGCATTGCGCGCGGAACGACCGAGACCGACGACACGCTGCACGACCTCGGTCTCGGCGAGCAGATCGCTGTTGCGGCGCTCGGGCCTGACCTCGGGCCAGGAGCACAGATGCACGCTCGCAGCCGCGTTCTCGTCATGAGCGCGAACGAGGTTCTGGTGCACGGCCTCGGCCAGAAACGGAACGAACGGCGCCATGAGACGATGCACGCCTTCCAGGCACTCGTATAACGTCAAGTAAGCCGATTGCTTGTCGTCACCGCTGGCCGCCTTCCAGTAACGGCGGCGATTGAGACGGACATACCAGTTACTGAGCTGATCGACGAACGACTCGATCGCAAGACCCGCGCGTTGAGCGTCGTAGGCATCGAGCGCGGCCGTCGCAGTCTCGATCGTGTCTTCGAGCAGAGCGATGGCCCAGCGATCGATCTCGGGGCGCTGCTCGAGCGGAACGGGACGATCGAGATCGACGTTGTCGAGATTTGCGTACATGACGAAGAACGCATACGTATTCCAGAACGTGTTGATAAAGCTGCTCGCAACGTCCTGGACGATCTCGACCGAGAGCCGCTTCTGCAGATCGGGCGCCACTCTGGCCGTGAAGTGCCAGCGCAAGGCATCGGCACCGACCGCATCGAAGACCTCGTACGGGTCGAGAATATTGCCGAGCGACTTCGACATCTTCTTGCCTTCGGCGTCGACGATATGGCTCAGGCAGACGACATTCCGGTAGGCGACACTGTCCTCGACCATCGTGCTGATCGCATGCAGCGTATAAAACCAGCCTCGCGTCTGGTCGATGGCTTCGCAGATGAACTCCGCCGGGTAGTGCCTGGCGAAGACTTCCTGGTTCTCGAACGGATAATGCCACTGCGCGAACGGCATCGCGCCCGAATCGAACCAGCAGTCGATGACCTCTTCGACGCGGCGGTATTCGCGGCCCTCGTGCTGGAACGTAATCCCATCCACGGCCGGTCGATGCAGATCCAGTGAGCCGAGCTCCTGACCACTCAGAGCCTCGAGCTCGGCAACGGAACCGACGCATATGAAATCACCCTGACCGTCTGTCCAGACAGGGAGTGGCGTTCCCCAGAATCGCTCGCGCGACAGCGCCCAATCGATATTGTTCTCGAGCCAGTTGCCGAAGCGTCCATCCTTGATGTGCTCCGGCACCCAGTTGATGGTCTGATTCAGTGCGACCAGCCGGTCACGGAAATCCGTCGTGCGGATGTACCAGGCGTTCTTGGCGTAATAAATGAGCGGATCGCCCGTGCGCCAGCCGAAAGGATAGTTGTGCCGATACTTCGCTTCGCGGAACAGGGCACCCCGCTCGCGCAGCTCCTCGATCAGCACGGGATCGGCTTCCTTGAAGAACTTGCCTGCGACTGGCTGGACTTCGTCGCGGAAATAGCCGTCGTCGCCGACGCCGTGGACAACCGGCAAACCGTGCTCCAGACCGAGCTTCAGATCGTCCTCGCCATAGGCCGGCGCAATGTGCACGATGCCCGTGCCGTCCTCGGTCGTAACGAACTCGGCCGTGCGGACGCGGCAGATATCGCCGTCGGCCGGCAGATAATCGAACAGCCGGCGGTAACGCATCCCGTCGAGCTCGCTACCCCTGGCGGTTCTCGTGATCCTGTATTCCGCGTCGCCGAGCACGGGCTCGAGCAGATCCCGCGCCAGAATCAGAGTCTCCCCTTCGGTCTCGGCCCAGACGTATTCGACGTCGGGGTGAACGGCGAGCAGCAGGTTGGACGGCAGTGTCCACGGCGTCGTCGTCCAGACCAGAAACGAGCACGCTTCCTCACCCTCGACGGCGAAGCGTACGAAAACCGAAGGATCGTCCACTTCCCGGTAACCCTGAGCCACTTCGTGGGATGACAGAGTCGCGCCGATTCGTGGATCGTAGGGGACGACTTTGTACCCCTGATAGATCAGACCGCGATCCCAGATCTTCTTGAGCAGATTCCAGACCGACTCGATGTAACTGTTGTGGAGCGTGAAGTATGCATCGTCGAAATCGACCCAGAAGCCCATACGTTTCGTCATGGCCTCCCAGTCGGCCACATAGCGCATGACCGAGGAACGACATTTCTCGACGAAGTTGCCGATACCGACTTCCTGCTCGATGACCTTCTTGTCGAATATTCCGAGCTCTTTTTCGACCTCGTGCTCTACCGGGAGCCCGTGCGTATCCCAACCAGCCTTCCGCGGACAATGGAATCCGCGCATGGTCTTATAGCGCGGATAGAGATCCTTGAAAGTCCGGGCCAGCACATGGTGAATACCGGGACGCCCGTTGGCCGTCGGCGGGCCCTCGTAGAAGACGAACAGCTCACGGTTCTCGCCCTGCTCGATGACGCGCTCGAACACGCGCTCGTTGTCCCAGAACTCGAGCACCTCGCGCTCGAGCTCGGGACCGTCGTACCGCGGTTCGACTGACTTGAACATAGGGAGCCAGGGCCTGGATTCAGGGCGCGAGAGTTTACGCGATTCGCTCAGCGAGCGCAGCCTTGGCCGCCACGACATCGGCCTGCATCTGCTCCTGCATTGCCTCGATCGTGTCGAAGTGCCGCTCCGATCGCAGACGCTGCTTGAAGCGGACAGTGATGTAGGCGCCATAGATGCTGCTGTCGAAGCCGAACAGATAGACCTCGAGCAGGGTCTTGCCGCCGCCGACGGTAGGCCGGCTGCCGATGCTCGCGACGCCATCGATTGGCCGATCAGCGATTCCGTCGACCTGCACGGCAAAAATGCCGTCGACCGGCGCCTTGCGCCGCTTGAGGTTGACGTTCGCCGTGGGAAAGCCGAGATCACGGCCGAGGCCAAGGCCGTGGACAACACGTCCCGACATCGAGTAGTCGCGGCCGAGCATCCGCCTGGCCGAGTCGAGGTCGCCACTCTCGAGCGCCTCGCGAATCCGTGTGCTGCTGACGCGCCCGCCTTCGACGTAGACGGCATCGACGACGGTCAGGCCGAAGCCGGCCGCCTCTCCGGCACTGGCCAGCGAGTCGATGTCACCGCGTCGGGCGGCCCCGTAGCGAAAGTCGTGACCGACGACGACGTGGCTCACACCGAGCCCTTCTACCAGCACCTCGTCGACGAAGCGGCGATGCTCCAGCGTGCTGACCTCGCGAAAATGCGGGCAGACCAACTCGTCGATGCCGATCTCGGCCAGCCGTTCGTACCGTTCGCGAAAGCAGGTCAGCCGCGAAGGTGGGTCGCTGCGCGCAAAGTACTCGGCCGGCGTCGGCTCGAACGAGAGCGCAGTAATGCTCTGACCGCGCTCGAATGCGATGCCGCGGGCAACCCGAAAGATTTCCTGGTGCCCGAGATGCAGCCCATCGAATGCACCGATGGTGACGACCTTGCCGCTATGCGGCGGTCGCTCGAGCGCTGAGATCGAGCGAACGAGGCGCATCAGCTCATTCTCAGGTCGGCCGGCCGAAGCCCGGCCAGCCAGCCGACGGCAAAGTAGACCGCGGCCCCGCCGCCGACGGCAGCAGCGAGCCA